>JAAZYK010000063.1 GCA_014239685.1 Dehalococcoidia bacterium
TGGAAGTCCAGTCTGACATCGATCAAGGCGCAGACATCGTCATGGTGAAACCTGCCCTCGCGTACCTGGACGTGATCCGGGAAACGCGGCGCATCACTGACCTCCCAGTCGCCGCGTACAACGTGAGCGGAGAGTACGCGATGGTGAAGGCCGCCGCCGGAAATGAGTGGCTGGACGGTCAACGCGTGGCCATGGAGATACTCGGTTCAATCAAACGGGCCGGAGCGGGCATAATCATCACTTACCATGCCAAAGAAGCGGCCCGCTGGTTGGCGTAAACCGCGCTGGGACCAAAGGCTGAATTGCGCCATGGATGTGCATCACGCAAGAAAACTTGACCCACGGTCCACCGGGCACCAATAGCCAACGGCCGTAATGATGGTGCATCCTTCCAACCGCTTCAACCGTTACGCGATTTGGCCCATGATCGCTTTTTGTCGATAAACCGATTGATTTCCTTATCGGAGAAGTGGGGCTTCCGAAGAAGGATTACGGAAGGTACCACTCTTTACTGGGGGTGAACCTATGGGAGTCTCCGACCCTAATCGTCCGCCTGTATCGGCTCCACACTGATCCCAACGGCCTCGTCATACCGCTCGACCGCGTTTGAGACCATAAGATCGATATCTTCCTCAAGCGCATATCTGTTTTTCGCTAACTGATCGGCGACGGCGCGAACTCGGGCCAAGTAATCGTCCCTGTTCTCGTAGCGTTCCTCGATAGACGGACGCGGATCACCGTTGAGTTCTCTTTCAGAACGCGTCACCGAAAAGAAAGCTGTGGTGCCGGTCATGGGCACCATCTGTTCCGGAGAACCGGTCTCTACTGCTCTCGGATTCCAACCCGTGTGCGTGCCGACCGGGACCTCGATATCTGGCAGCCGGATACCGCCGATCTCGTTTCCGTCCGCGTCCACGGCCGAGACGTGTGATGGGTAGTAATCACCCTCTTTTGCCGGATATTCTCCAATTCCTTCGGCGCTACGAGGACCAAGGTCCACTGTTCGGAGGTAGAACAACCGCTCAACATCCGGGACCACGACATCTGGGATATCCCTAAAGGTCTCAAGCACGGACGACTTTTCAGCTGCGGTGCCATCAGCAAGACGTGGATGCACACTTGGCGGAGGCTCAATCCCCTCTGTTACCCAGCAGTCCAAATTCACCAGTGATGCTCTCAGTAGTGGAGAGTAGTCAGTCACATTCAATTCGTGGCGCACGCCTGAACCGTCGGGGGCGAATCGGGACTGTCCGATATAGCCCGGACCGTGCTGTGTGCTCGCAAACAGGTAGCTGCGACTTTCCGGAGCTTCCTGGATGTCCCAATTGGCGGAGGTATCGACATGGCCAAGCACACCGTCACCGCGCCAGTACTCGGCCGAGCTGTTTGTGTAAATGATCTTCGGCACGGCATTTGCAGCACGAAGCGCGTCCAGCAACCCACCCGACTCCTCAGTCAATGTGTCGCTTGTAGGCTCATCAGTGAATGGGAAGACGTGGCCCCAAATCGGAGTCGATTGGTTAGACGGCTGTGCGAAACGATGGTTGAAAGCCCCACGGCGAGCACCGGCCACGTGCGGGAGGATACCTTCATAGGCGAGTTCACCCTGTTCGGTAACATTCAGCCCAAGGTGCATGAAGTGGCGTAAAAATCGGCCTGTCTGTGACACACCCCATGCGTACACGGTTCTGAACTCGCCGGGGGTGGGATTAATATCCGACGGTGCTCTAAGGAAAGGCGCTACGTCCCGTAAGGCGATCAATCCTGTGCCAGCAATTGGCGCGCTATCCGTCTCGTAAACAATGTAGTAGATCTTGCCGGGCTCGAAACCGCCCTCCATGTAGATGTGCTCACGGCTTGGTTCGATTCCGGATTCAGTCTCCCGTGCAAAGCTCCATAAGTCGCTGGGCACCAAGGTGTCCTCATCGTCCTCGTAATCTCGCACAAGCAGTCTTGCGCTTGGGTCATCGACCCTCACAACCGGCAGCGGTGTGTGAATGCCACGATCCGACAGCTGATACGTAGTCCGTCGATCATTAATCCTGATCTCTACGATGGTTTGTCCCGATATCCCCTCGGCGAACGGCGGGTTAAGGCCCATCATCGAATCTGACTGTGTAACGTCCCACTGCCAGCCGATCGATGCCACCGTAAAACCCCGCTTGAATAGAAAGCCGTCTCCAGGGTGTGCCATTCGAGACACCGGAGCGGAAGCAGGAGCCCGGTTGAACACCGGCACCATGCGACGGCGGCCCCTATTCGGAAGCTCGACTAGCGCCCGTCCATTACCCCTAGCCGGATCCACTGGAACAACAATGGAGAAATCAGCAGTAAACCGCACACGCCCCTCGTCATCGCGGTGAGCCTTATCTAGGTCGACAATCCCACGGTTGGCGGCATGTTCCGGATCCACTGAAAAGGTCAGCAGCCCATCAATCTGCTCATACGCCCCGGTATCTCCAAACGAAACACCATCGGCATAGGGCTCTCGACCAGAAACCGTGAAATCAACAACAGCCATCGCTGCACCTCACTAGGGCCCGGGCGCGGGCGATAAGAAAATCAGGTACGAAGGAACGCAATATACGCTAGGCACGATCGGTACGGTTATTTGAGGTCCCATTTCAAACCACTGACCCATCATCACACCGCGCGTAGCCGAGAGGCCTTCACGGGTACATCGATCCGCCGAAAACACTCTTCTGGGCGAATCATTGAATCTCCGTCTCCCCGCCGATCTCCCACCTAAGAAAAGTTGCTCACTCTCACCCCAAACCCGCCCTGAGGCTCCCAAATGGAGGTCATGCATCCAAGCACACTTCCTACTCCACCGGATCCTGCGCTTTCAGCACCGCGTAGATGAAATCGCACCCAGGCGTTTCTATTCCAAGCTCTCGGCCCATTCGTCCGACCGTGCCGTGGAGCGAGTCGACTTCAAGCCGATTTCCTTGCAGTGTGTCCACCGCAAGCGACGATCGAGTGTCCGGGCCGAGTCGGTCCAAGTACGCCATTACGTCCTCGCGCTCGCCGTCCAACTCCACACCGCTCGCGAGACCAAGCGCCTCGACTTCATCGATAACCCTGTTCAGCATCGCCCAGGTTTCGGGAGTCTTTTTCAGGGCCCCCAACGTCTTGTGCGTCACCGCAGTCATCCCTGCAAGACCATTAATAAACATGAACTTGTTCCACAAGTTGCGGTGCACATACTCCGAAAAGACGGAGTCTATTCCCTCAACGTCCAACACCTCCTGCACCCTGCGACCACGCTCGCTATCGCCACCAGTGCCCTCGCCAAAAACGATCTGCCGTGGTCCGTCCAGCTGGTTCACCGCGCCAGGACCTTCAGTGTGAGACACAATGTAGGTCAATCCCCAAAGGACATTGTTCCGGTTTTCCGGGGGCAGATCGTCTTGCAGTCTCTCGGTTGCATCTACCCCGTTCTGGACGCAGAGGATAAGTGTGTCCGGGCCAAGCATCGGAAGCATGTCATTGACAGCCTGCTTGGTGGCATACCGCTTCACGCAGAACAGGATAAGGTCGCACACACCGGCATCTGCCGGAGAACCCGCCTGCACATTGATCACCCGCTCGCCCGAACCAACGCTGGTGATCTTCAGTCCATCATCCTGAAGCGCCTCTAAATTTGGTCCACGCGCAACCAACCAGACATCGCGCCCAGCCTCGGCGAGCACGCCACCGTAATAAGCGCCAACACCGCCGGCGGCCATGATTCCGATTTTCAAGGACTCGTCCTGACTATATCTCTACCAATCTTTGGTCGTGATTTAAGTTCCACTGATCACAACACGCAGGGCTGCGATTATGAGCCTTCATGAACCGCAGGGTACTGTTTGACTTATTTGGCGCTCTCTGAGCTAACCGTGAGCCCCAAGCTTGCGGTTGACAGCTTCATCAGCCACCGGGCTGCTTACCTGCACGATGTTGACGTTCAATAGCGCCGGCTTATCCTGGGCGAAGGCTCGGGTCATCGCACCATCAAGATCGGCTGCATGTTCGACGTTCTCGGCGTATGCGCCGAGACCTTTGGCGACAGTGTCCCAGCGCGTCGGCAGAAGATCGGTCCACACCGGTCGACCGTACAGACCCTTCTGAATTTGCCAGTCGATGCCCCAGATGCCGTTGTTCCCAAGGATCGTAATGACCGGAAGGTTGTGGCGCACCATCGTGTCGATTTCAAGTCCGTGGAACCCGAAAGAACCGTCCCCGGTTACACACACAACACGGTGGTTTGGAAGTGCGACCTGTAATCCCAGCGCGTATGGCATGTTGATACCAATCATCCCGAAGCTGCTGACGTAGAGCCAGCGTTCAGATTTTCGCGCTGGCACAGACGCTCGGAAAAAGTGAGCGTAGTCGCCTCCATCGAACACCATCGGCGTCTCCGGGGTGATGTGCCTCTGTAAAGTCTCCGAAACGAACATCGGGTGCGGAGGGTCGGCCTCGACAGCCAGCTCTGAAAGTTCAGCCTGGTGCTTCTGGCGTTCTTCCTGAAGCGTCTTGTTCCATGCGCTGAAGGACGGCCATGACACTTTCTCGGCAGCATCCGACATCTGCGTGATAACGGGCCCTATGTCCCCGAGAATAGCAACGTCCACGCTTCGTGAACTGCCGAGGTGGTGGGGATAAGGGTCAACGGAGATTCTTTTGACGCCCTCGGCAAACGGCGGCGTACCCCCGAGTCCCCAGGTGTAATCAAGCTGCTGACCAAGGAACAACACGGCGTCCGATTCACGAATACGGGCAACCGCTTTATTCAACGGCAAGTATCCGAAACCAATCGAAAGCTCATGATCGTCCGACACCATTCCGCGTGCACTGTCCGTAGTGGTAACCGGGATGCCCATCGTCTCGACAAGACGTTGAAGTTCTTCCGGAAGCGCGGTCGCCCCGGCACCGGTACCAGCGACGATAAGGGGCCTCTCGGAGTTCTTGAGAATGTCTATGGCGGCAGCGATCTGGCCCGGGTCTCCCGATACTGCCAATGGAACGCTGTTTTCGCCTATTCCGTATCGTTCAAGAACGTCTTCATCGACCATCGCTTCTTGCAAATCTTGCGGGACGGTCAGGTGGACGGGGCCGCGCTTTCCGGTCATTGCGGTGCGGATGGCCAGATTGACGAACTCAGGTATACGGTCGGCACTCGGGATCTCCCACGAGCCCTTCGTAATCGGTGCGGCAGCGCCAACTTGGTCAAACTCCTGCATCGCTCCACGACCGATATTCCGGGAGTCAGATGAACCGGCGATGTTGATGATGGGCGCCTGTGAATGCATCGCATTGGCAAGCCCGGGTAAAGCGTTGGCGTGGCCCGGCGTTGTGGACAGCACCACACCAGGTCGTCGAAGAGTCCGGGCGTAGGCATCAGCGGCGTGAGAGGCGGCACCCTCGTGCCGAGTGTCTATCATCCGAAACGGCTGATCCACCAACACGTCCAACAGGTGGAGAAAGTGGTCTCCGGCAATACCGAACAGGGTGTCTATACCGTGCGCCTGAAGGGATTTGGACAACACTAAACTACCGGAGATTTTTGCCATTTGTTGTTCCTGTTGTAGGGCCTGATGTGGGATCTGTGGGGTCCGATCAGGCTATATGGGTTCGAAGTGATGGGCTCCGTTTTAAGCGAACGCGAGAGTATCACAGCCAGCTACGAATTCCGTCACTTTATGGGATCGCTCGGGTGGACAATGTTGAGTGTTCGCAGCCGAATGAGCCGGAGATGTCATGGGTGACCTCTGATCCTTCCGGACAATGAGACCGACAAATAGACGTCCGCGCATCCATCCCGGATAGCATTCCTCCCCGCCGGTAATCAGTGGACTACTTCTATACTGCTGCGGACATGAGGAACTTCACCTTCACTCCACCCCTCTCTTACTGAGGGTAAAGGGCGTTGTTGGGGGACACCGAGAATCCTATGCTAGGGTGCCCGACATCGATTCAATGGCAACCAGCCCGGAGAGCACATGGCCACCGTCATCGACTTCAACTGCGACCTCGGCGAGTCTTTCGGATCCTGGAAGCTCGGTCTCGATGAAGAGGTCATAAAGTACGTGACATCCGTCAACGTCGCGACTGGTTTTCATGCGGGAGATCCGGACGTAATGGCGTCCACGGTGAAGATTTCAGAAGAACTCGGCGTCGGTATCGGGGCGCAGCCTGGGTATCCAGATCTGGTCGGTTTCGGCCGGCGCGATATCGACATGACAACGTCAGAGATCATCAACGCAGTGACGTACCAGATGGGCGCGCTAGCGGCATTTACCAGCGACAAAAAACTCCAACATTTGAAACCCCATGGAGCGATGTACAACAAAGCCGTGCGCGACCCTGCACAGGCGGCAGCAATCGTGAAGGCCGGGCTGGATTTCGAACCGTCGATGATCCAACTAGTACTGGCCGGGTCACAGTGGGAGAAGGTCGCACGCGACGCCGGAGCGCGCGTCGCACGAGAATGCTTCGCCGATCGTGCCGTCACACCGGACGGAGCGTTAGCGCCAAGATCGCAGCCCAATGCGGTGCTTCACGACATCAACGAGGTGATAGATCGCTCACTCCGTCTCGCCATCGAAGGCCGTGTCACCGCCGTGGACGGCACCAATATAGATTTCGTTGCGGACTCGATATGCCTCCACGGCGATAATCCCGGAGCCGTGGAGTTGGCGGCCGCACTGAGGCAGGCATTCGATAAGGAAGGCCTTCAGATTCGCCCTATGCGGGAATTTATCCCTTAACGGGGGCGACGTGACCGCCAGCACACTTCTAGAACCACGCATCCTGGTATGCGGCGAGGACGCCCTAGTTGTCGAGTTCGGCAATGGAATCGACCCCGTTACCAACGATCACGTGTACGCGCTCGCAGCAGCGGTAGAAGTATCGAAAAACACGGCAATTATAGAACTCATCCCGACCTACCGTTCGCTGCTCGTCCAGTACGATTTGGAGTTGTCATCGGTTGCGGACATGACCGCGTTTTTGAACGATTTAATTGCTAGTTATATGTTGTCCACTGACGATCACGACAACACGCCGCGCCAGATCTACGAGTTGCCGGTCGCGTACGGCGGTGAACATGGCGAAGACCTCGATGACGTAGCAGATCACGCCGGAATCACAACGGATGAGGTGATCGCCATTCACTCTGGCACCGACTACCGGGTCTACATGCTCGGCTTCGCGCCGGGCTTCCCGTACCTCGGTGGCATGGATGAACGCATCGCCACGCCCCGAATCGCATCGCCACGCGTTCGCGTGCCCGCAGGCTCTGTTGGTATCGCTGAGAAACAAACAGGCGTCTACCCGATGGCCTCCCCCGGCGGTTGGCGGTTGATAGGGAATACGCCGGTCTCGCTGTTCGATCCCAATGCCCATCCCCCGGTGCCCTTCCTTCCCGGGAGCTTCATTCGGTTCGTGCCCGTATCTTCGGCAGATACGAAAAGAATTGCGAATCAAGTCGCTGAAGGCACATACCGGGTCCATATGATGGAACAGGCCGAATGACCGTGGAGGCATTACGAGTCATCTCTCCTGGACCACTATCCACGATCCAGGACCTCGGCCGTCCCGGTTACCAGCGATTTGGCGTATCCGTATCCGGTGCGGCAGATCGATACGCGCTGAGACTCGGGAACCTGCTCGTCGGCAACGATCAGCGAGGTGCAGCGATAGAGGTCACGATCGGGGGAGCGGAATTCGAATTCACGAGCGGTGCCATATTTGCGATCACCGGGGCCGACCTCACCCCGACGCTGAACGGCACACCGGTCGCTTTGTGGGAGACCCTCAGTGCAGACGTTGGCGACCGACTGTCGCTCATGTCTCCGGCCCGACCGGATTCAGGACTACGCGCCTACGTCAACGTATCCGGAGGATTTGACACTCCCGTTGTACTTGGTTCTCGTTCCACGCACATCGGAGCGCGCCTCGGCGGAATCGACGGCCGTGCGCCGGAGATCGACGACGTAATTCCCATCGGACCGGTCACAAACCCGGTCTTCCCCGGGAGACGCGTGCCACTAGAGCTATTGCCACAGTACGGCGGAGATATCCTCGTCCGCGTCATTCCTGGCCCTCAGGATGATCTGTTTGATTCAGACGCCACCGCCACCTTCTACAACTCCACTTATACCGTCAGCGACAAGAGCGATCGGATGGGCTGCCGACTTGAAGGCGCGGAGGTTCCGGCCATAGACGGTGCCCACGACATCGTTTCTGACGGTGTGCTCAGCGGAGCGATTCAGATTCCGGGTAATGCCCTACCAATCATTCTTCTTGCGGACCGCCAGACCACCGGTGGATACCCAAAGATCGGCGTTATCGCCAGTGTAGATCTCGCCCTCGTGGCACAGGCATCGCCCGGGGCAACGGTCCGGTTTGAACGTATATCTGCCGAGGACGCTTCTGCGTTAGCCCGTGGCCGCATGGAAACGCTACGCAACATCTCATTTGACGAACCTACTTCGGGAACAGTTCATTCCGAAGAATTGCCCCGGGAATACGATATACGTGTAGATGGATCTGAATACCATGTCGAGATCATTACAGGCATGGATGAGGGACAAACTAGCGCCATAGTGAACGGCATCAAGTACCTCGTACACATCCATCCCGGGGAATAGTTCTCATTTCACAGATCACAGTGAGAAATCGCCCACGGCCTGATAAGATTCTCCCCGTTCACGAAGACCGCTTTAGATCACGATATGCAATCGGCTGTCTGAACATAAACGCCGCATTAATTCGGACCCCTAAACACACCTTTGGAGCCACGCCACGTCCAACGTTGAACTTCTGGAAGATGGACTACTTGTAACCGGCATCGGTATGGGTGTCGTTGTTAGCGTCCTGGTATTACTAATGTTCACAATTCAGGGGCTGGGCCTGTTTGACCGTGTCGTTCAGAGGCGGCAGACGGCCGTGGCCGTGTTCGACACCCCATCCCTCGTCACAACCATCTCGGAACCTCCGACAAGTGAAGGCACCGAGCGCGGGGAGATCGTAGCCGCAATCGCAGTGGCTCTGGCTCTCGCCGAAGATGAATCACAGGTCAAACACGTTCTTAACAACCCACCCTCTGGTACTTCTCCAAATGCGTGGGCACAGGCGGGCCAAAGGCACCTGATGAATCAACGAGGAAGGCCTTTACGATGAGTCCACGGCGATACAAGATCACCGTGGACGGCACGTCCCACGACGTTGAGATGGGTTACGTATCAGAATCCCCCGTCCGAGTGAATGTGGACGGCGTTGACTACGACGTCGAGGTCCCGGGCAAACCGGTCCGAGGAGCCACGCCAGCAAAACCATCTGCACCAGCCCGCCCAATTTCTCAACCGTCTGCGTCGGCATCCCCCACCACACCGACGCACTCCACGGGTGCAAATTCCATGACGGCCGTTATGCCGGGCCGGGTGTTATCGGTGGCTGTCTCCATCGGAGACTCAGTAAACCGTGGCGATCTGGTATGCGTGATCGAGGCCATGAAAATGGAACAACAGATCGGCGCAAACAGGGATGGCGTCATATCAGCAGTTCACATTTCCGGCGGAGATTCAGTCGCACACGGCCAGATTCTCGTCGAGTTCGAGTAACCAAGAAATATGGAATTTGAATCCCTCTGGGCAGGCTTCATCGCAATAGGCGACGACCCTCGCATGGTCATCATGTGGGGCATCGCCGGGTTTCTCCTCTACTGGGGCATCGCCCAGAAGAAAGAGCCTCTCTTACTCCTCCCAATCGCCTCCGGTATCCTGCTCGCCAACATGCCCCTAGAGGCCTTGACCCGTGAGGCTGGCGCGGGTGGCGAAGAAGGCTTGCTCCACTTCTTCCAAGAGAACGCACTTAACAACGACCTGATGCCACTACTGATCTTTATGGGTCTCGGCGCGGCGACCGATTTCGAACCGGTGCTCTCAAGTCCCCGTTCGCTTTTACTTGGTGCTGGCGCCCAATTTGGAGTGTTCGTGGCGCTAATGGGGGCGCTTTTGCTGTCGTTCACGGGAGTGTTCAACTTTGGACTTCTTGAGGCGGCGTCAATCGGGATAATCGGCGGCGCAGATGGACCGACCACTATCTTTATTTCCAACAAGATGCACCAGTTCGGGTTGGATAACGGCGTGCCGGTCTCAGACATCGTCGGCGCGACGACTGTGGCTGCTTACTCTTACATGGCGCTCGTTCCTATCATCCAGCCTCCAATTATCAAACTCCTCACGACCAAACGCGAGCGGCGCATCCGTATGCCCTACCCGGACAAGCCTATCTCGCGCCGCGTGAAGATCATGTTCCCGATACTGACGACCATTGTCATTGGTGTTCTCGTGCCGCAGGCCGTGCCGTTAATAGGCATCATGATGTTCGGGAACCTGATCCGTGAATCGGGTGTCGTGCCCCGTCTGGCCAACACCGCCCAGAATGAGTTGATGAACATCGTGATCATATTGCTCGGTTTGACAGTCGGGTCTCTCATGCCGGGGCGCATATTTCTTCAGACCGAAACCATCGGAATATTCCTGCTAGGACTGTTCGCTTTTATCGTCGCGACAATCTCGGGATTGCTGTTAGCGAAGGGCATGAACTTGTTTAACCGGAAGAACCCGATCAACCCGATGATAGGGGCCGCAGGCGTGTCCGCAGTTCCGATGGCTGCACGGGTAGTACAGGACATGGCGAGCAAGGAAGATCCGGACAATTTCATACTGATGCACGCCATGGGACCGAACATTGCGGGTGTGATTGGAACTGCCACAGTGGCCGGAATTCTGTTAAACATCGTTCCGCAACTTGTGACTTAGACAATCAAATCACGTGGTCGCCTGAATCTTCACAAGATTGGATGCCACTTACTCAGGAGTACCGATGGTCGATCACAGCATGCGTGGCATCTTTCCGGTCCTAGCAATGCCCTTCGATGCGGAAGGCAATATCGTCGTCGAAGACATCCATCGTGAAGTCGATTGGATCGCCGGACATGGTATCCCTGGAGTCTGCATCGCCCTTGGCAGCGAGATCTACAAGCTTTCGGACGAAGAACGTGCGTTCGTCCTGACAACGGTGGCCGAGGCCGCAAAAGGGCGCCTAAAAGTG
>JAAZYK010000064.1 GCA_014239685.1 Dehalococcoidia bacterium
CCGGACATCAGGGATGCCAACCCTCAACCGGGTCTGGACTAGGCGATTGGGAATTCTGGGGCCACGAGGCCCCGTGGCCTGAAACCTACTAGACGTCGGGCCCGGTCTGAGTTCCATCCTGAGACTTCAGATCGCGCTGTCGGTAGTACAGCCCCCAACGGTTCATCGCTTCCCTGATCCGCGCGTCGTCCAGATCAGAAATCTCTTTGAAAAACCCGGCTAGCACGTGCGCCGGACGTACCTCGTCCTCGCACACCCAGCTGCGATCCCCCGGAACCATGTAGAGAAGTCCGTTCTGGTGAGGGCACTCCATCTCCATAGAGGCGCTCCCCTTCCCGGCCTTCAGGGTAAATCCACCGCCTTCCATTGAGGGCTGACCGGACGGCGTTTCGTGGGCGGACATATCTCTCCTCATACCAGGCGATCGCCCTGGTGGTTCTTGTTGCTGGTCCGTAGATCGGTAACCCGAGCACCTCTAATATCGACCATCAACTGGTGGGACATGAATTCCTCGATTTCCAGAACGATGATGCTCAATTTTAGAGTAGCCTTGTGTTTACCAGAGTTGCCCTGGGTTACAGGGTCTTACAGAGACCAATCAGGAGACGGCCTATGGGCATCCACTATCAGGACCGCGACATTGTCGTCTACAAGACATCTTGTGGGCCTTTCGATAACAATTGTTACTTACTGGTTTGTCGTAAGACAGGTCAAAGCGCCATCGTAGACACTCCGGAGGATCCGGAGGCGGTGATAGAGCAGGCGCGGGATACCTCCGTCAAGGCAATACTCATCACCCACAACCACAACGACCATCTGGCCGGGTTCGATACCGTCTTTGGCGTTCACGAAGTGCCAATCCATATCGGGACGATGGATGGCGAATCTCTGGACGGCAAGGGCGTCACGGAGTGGATCCCCGAGGGCGATATCAAAAACGTCGGGGAATTGAAGATCAGGACCATACACACGCCGGGCCACACGCCCGGCTCAACCTGTTACGCCATCACTACGGAGTCCGGCAGAAACACACTGCTCCTATCAGGAGACACTCTGTTCCCGGGAGGCCCCGGACGGACGCGAAGTCCGGAGCTTTTCCGTCAGGAAATAAAAAGCATCATCGACCGGTTGTTCATATTACCGGAGAGCACCCTAGTGCTACCCGGTCACGGTTCGGACGTTACGATCGCGGAAGCGAAAAAAGAATATCGCGTATTCGCTTCAAAGACCCACGAGGATGATCTGCACGGCGACGTGACCTGGCTGGAGGATTAGTGCAGATTCCGGGCGTCATCGATCCTGGCAATAGATACCGTCAGATCGACGTTCCATGGTCGATAAGAGATGTGCTCCTGGCGTCCGGCGCCGTGGTCAGTGTCGTGATCGTCACGATGGTCGTGGCATCCCTGCTGCTCAGACTGGCCAGCGTGGACGACGACTGGCTGTCCGAAGGAAATTTCCTTGGATTCCCGGCTCCGTTAGCACTCGCGGTTTTGCTTGAAGCATTTTTCCTAGGTGCTGTCTATTTTTACGCCGGAGTAAAACGCGCGGCTACCATTCAGCAGATCGGATTTCTGCCACCCGAAGGCAACAGGCCTTACCTGTTGGCACTTGGTGCTTGGATCGTCGGGATTGTCATCCTGATTGCGTGGGGTTTGATCACGGAGATCATCGGGATCGACCTTTTTAAAATCCCGGCTCCTGCCAGCGAACTGGTGGACTATTCAGGCATCCAGTTGATGTTTTCTATAATCGTCATCGGTCTGTTCGGCCCGTTTTGCGAAGAGATTTTTTTTCGCGGATTCGCCCTTCCCGTTTTTGCCCGGCGCTACGGACTCTGGGGCGGCATACTCATTAGTGCTGCACTGTTTTCGGCATTCCATTTCAGTATCGGCGCGCTGGTCCCGATATTCATCTTTGGTATCGTCCTCGCATGGCTTTATGTACGCACCGGGTCGATCTATCCGAGTATGGTCGCCCACGCAGTCCAAAATATAGTGGCGACACTTCTGGTCAATTGACCATACATTGCCTCATAAATCGGTAGTCCCCATTGCAAGAAAGTTAACTTGTCTGAAATGTCAGAAAGACTGAATTCCGCGTTTCAACGGGCCAGCGATGAAAATCGTGCCGCTTTAATTCCGTTCGTCACCGTCGGCTATCCATCCGTTGAGGCCACTCTTAAAATCGTTCCGGAACTTGAAGCCGCCGGCGCTGACGTGATCGAGCTCGGGATCCCGTTCAGTGATCCCCTGGCTGAAGGGCCTACGATCCAGAAATCAAGTCAGCACGCGCTTGAACAGGGTGTTTCTTCCGAGACCGCAATCGTGGTCGCCCGGGAACTGCGTAACTCCGGAGTCACAGTGCCTATCGTGTTCATGGGCTACTACAACCCGATCCTCTCTTACGGTGTCGAGCGCTACTGCAAGGACTCCGCGGAGGCGGGAATAGACGGGTTCATAGTTCCAGACCTCCCGGCTGAAGAGAATATTGAGCTCAAAGCGCTTACCGAAAAGTACGGCCTGAGCCTGATCCCGCTTGTGGCGCTCACCAGCCCCGACCGGAGGATTGAAGAGGCGTGTGCACACGCCTCCGGCTTCATATACTGCGTGGGCGTGCTCGGCGTTACCGGAGTGGCTGAGACTGCCTTTGACCGGGTCCACGGGCTGGTAGACGAGGTCCGACGGCACACAAGTCTGCCAGTAGGAGTCGGCTTCGGGATTCGGGCGCCGGACGATGTAAGAAAGGTATCCGAGTTTGCCGATGCTGCGATTGTTGGGAGCGCTCTGGTGGACGTTATCGGAGCCGGGCCCGAGGAGACTTCAGCGGAACGGGCGGGAGCGTTTGTACGCGAACTGGTCGCGGGGACTCGCGTGGGCTAAACTGCTCGCCGCGCAGTCGACGAACCTCGGCCTGCGGTGTCACGATGAAATCACGCTTGAACCATTGGGAACACGATGACTGTTAGAGGCGTACGCGGGGCCACGACGGTAACCGAGGACACGAGAGAAGCGATTCTCGATGCAACCACGGAGTTGATCACCGAGATTGTTTCAGCCAACGCGATAGATAAAGACGATCTTGCCTCGGTCCAATTCACCACCACCATTGACCTCGTGTCCGAGTTCCCGGCCGTCGCAGCCCGTATGCTGGGATGGATACATGTACCGCTGCTCCACAGCCACGAGATGGCGGTGCCGCACGGGTTTCCACGCTGCATCCGAGTGCTGATGATGTGGAACACAGATCGAGCGCCACAGGATATAAAACACATATACCTGCGAGACGCGGTAAACTTGCGCACGGAACAGAGTGACCTGACCTGAACAGTTCAAGAGACATCAAGAAATTAAGTAAATGATCGGTCGACCGGTGATAACTGAGAGCGCCACTCCCGCACACACAAAGGTGTGCAGTGCCTTTACGCGCTTCACCTTGGTCCCGTTGTTTACGAGCGGGCGTCCCTATACGTATAGCGGGTAGATTCCCGCCCGGGCGCCCGTAATTTCACTTTCTTGCTGCCCCCCACTACTTGCGCGCGTATCCCCCACATTCCTGGTAAAGGCCACAAGTTCACATGACTCGACAAGGCATCTTCTCCACAGGCGACGGCCCGGCATGCCACTGTCGACGGTTCTTTTATCCAGGCCGCCGGTAGCCCAAACCCACTCTCACACCCACACCAAAAACCGAAAGACCCCGAAACGATATGACTACCTCTAACGTAAATGTGGAACGTATGGACCGCCTTGGCACCCCGGACGATTACCTCTCAGAGCTCCCAATCACGCCTAAAGCGACGGCCCTTGTCGCACGTGCCCGCCACGAACTGGAAGACATCATGGCCGGCAAGGATGACCGTATGGCGATGCTTGTCGGCCCTTGCTCCATCCACGACGAGAAGGCCGGAATTGAGTACGCCGAGAAATTAGCGAAGCTCGCCGAACGCGTAAGCGACCGCATACTCGTTGTGATGCGGGTCTATTTCGAGAAGCCACGGACAACGGTCGGTTGGAAGGGCCTCATCAACGACCCCAATCTGAACGGCACATTCGACGTGGCCACGGGGCTGCGACGCGGCCGCAAATTCCTGCTGCAGGTCGCAGAGCTTGGGTTGCCTGCGGGTACCGAGTTTCTTTACCCGTTCACACCACAGTACATGGCCGACCTCGTTTCGTGGGGAGCGATCGGGGCACGCACGACCGAAAGTCAGACGCACCGGCAGATGGCCAGCGGGCTGAGCATGCCGATAGGCTTCAAGAATGGAACCGGCGGCACACTTCAGATCGCAGTCGACGCCATGATCGCAGCCGAGTCTCCGCACGCATTTCTGGGGATAGACGGTGACGGTCGCGCCAGTGTTGTACACACCAGCGGCAATGTCGGCGTTCACCTGATTTTAAGGGGCGGGTCAGACGGCCCGAACTACGACGCCGAATCTGTAGCAAAAGCCGCCTCACTTCTGGAAGCGGGCGGAGTCTCAGAACGACTTGTCATCGACTGCTCCCACGCCAACAGCAATAAGGATCACAACCGACAACCGATAGTGTTCCGTGACGTGATCAAGCAGCGCGTGGCCGGCAACAGCTCTGTCGCCGGCATCATGCTCGAAAGCCATCTCAACCCCGGAGCTCAGAAGCTGATCAACGGCCTTGAAGGCCTCGAATACGGCGTCTCGATCACCGATGCATGTATCGACTGGGCCACAACGGAAGAGCTTCTTCTGGAAGCCCACGGGTTGCTTTCCGGGAAGGTCGGCGCAACGGCCTGATCCGAGGCCGATTCCCATATCATCAGGGCATCGAAAATTGGCAACTACACGTCGCCAGGAAGTTGAAATGCGATGATCGTCAAAATGGACCGGCTGGCCGCCGAAGAGCATCTCATGGCGACAGCCATCGCCGGCAAAGCGTCAGTCCCAGGCGACGTTCTCATCCAAATCCACCCGAACCCCGATCAAGCTATGTCTGACGGGCCTCAGTCGGTAAGATTTGAAAACTTCCGCCACTTCATGGATGAAGTTAGCAGCGTCACGGGTGTGGGATCGGGCAATCGCGTTCCGCTTCATGCACCCTCCCCTGGCGTATAAGCAGCCTTCTTCTCAACTTTCAGAATGTCAGGACAATGAGCCTCCAGTCCCAGCTCAAGACAGCATCACCGGGCCAACCTGGCGTGGTAACCGTCGGCACGTTCGACGGCGTCCACATCGGACACGCACGGCTGTTTGAGGCGACCATCGAACTGGCACATAACACCGGCGCTGACAGCATTGCTATCACGTTTAAGTACCCGCCACGTGAGTTACTTGACCCCGCCCGATCCGTGCCGCATCTCGGCCCCCTGAATGAGCGAGTCGTGCTGATCAAAGATCTTGGGGTAGACCACGTGATCGAGATCGATTTCGACGACCAGATCCGCAACATCGGAGCTGACGACTTCGTACGCATTCTGATGTCGGAGTTAGACATGAAGGGACTCGTCCTTGGGCCAGGAGCGACCGTCGGTCATGATCGAGGTGGCGACGAAGCCCGCATGAAGGCGCTTAGCAAAGATTTGGGATTCGAACTGCGCGTCGTCCAGCCAGCACAGGTAAACGGTGTCGTAGCGCGTAGCTCCACTATCCGGACCGCCCTCAGATCTGGGGACATGGCAACTGCATCGGAGTTGCTTGGACGCACCTTCAGTATCACCGGCACCGTGACCGAAGGTGATCGTAGGGGGCGAACCTTGGGCTTTCCCACAGCGAACATCACACCTGACCCAGCTGGTGTGATCCCCTCTGACGGGATTTACGCCTGTTATGTAACAACCGATAACGGCCGCTACCTGGCCGCCACGAGTATCGGCATCCGACCCACCTTTGATAACGGACCCCGAATCATCGAGCCGTTCTTGCTGGATTTCGAGGAGAATCTTTATGGCAAGCAGATCACCGTGGAGTTCGCCAAGCGCTTGCGTGGTGAGGAACGTTTCGACAATGTCGACGCGCTGATCGCACAGATGAACAAAGACGTCAGTGATACACGCCAACTACTCGGCACAGCGCACCAGCAGTCAGGATCCCGTTAGCGCCATGGACATCATCGAAGATCTGCGTTGGCGCGGCGCCATATTTGATTCGACTCCCGGCGTGGAGGACATGCTGGGAGGTGAAAAGACAACCGTCTACGTTGGCTTCGACCCAACCGCGCGCAGTCTGCACGTAGGAAACTTGGTTCCGATCATGGGTCTTGTGCGAATGCAACGGCACGGCCACTCCCCTATCGCCATCGCAGGCGCGGGCACCGGGATGGTCGGAGACCCTTCAGGTCGGGACGACGAGCGTCAACTTTTGACGGTAGAACAGATCGACGACAACGTGGAGAACGTCAAGTTTCAACTCGCCCATTTTCTGGACTTTGACGTGAAATCTAATCCCGCCCGTGTCATCAACAACGCCGACTGGTTGCGAAAAATTGGGATGACAGACTTCCTCCGGGATGTCGGCAAGCACTTTACGGTCAACTACATGCTGTCCAAGGAGTCTGTGGCGGCACGAATGACCCGAGAACAGGGCATCTCGTACACAGAATTCAGTTACATGCTGCTCCAAGCGTACGACTACCTCGTGCTGCACGATGATTATGGGTGCAATTTGCAGATGGGCGGCTCTGATCAGTGGGGCAATATCCTCGCCGGTGTTGAGTTGATAAGAAGGGCGCGTGGGCATCAGGTACACGCGCTGTCGTACCCGCTCATCACGACTGCGTCTGGCGCGAAATTCGGCAAGTCTGTCGGCGGAGCGCCAACGCTGGACCCTGAGGAAACCTCTCCTTACCGGTTCTACCAGTACTGGATCAATGTCGACGACGCAGACGTTATCTCGTACATGAAGTTGTTCACGTTACTTGAGCCGAACCAGATCGCTGAGTTCGAAGACGCGGTCGCATCGGAGCCGCAGAAGCGCGAGGCGCAGCGCTCCCTGGCCCGCACGGTGACCGAGATGGTGCATGGACCAAACGGTGTGGCTACAGCGCAGCGAGCCACGGATGTGCTTTTTGGCGGCGAGATGGACGGCTTCTCAGCGGCTGAACTGCTGGACATCTTTGCAGACGTGCCGTCTGAAGAACTCGACCGATCCTTGATTAAGGGCGATGGGTTGCCTATGACGCATCTGCTTACACACTCCGGCGCAGCAAAGTCGAACGGCGAGGCGCGTCGCTTGATCGAAGGCGGAGGTGTCTATCTGAACAACGTGAGGGTCAGTGACTCCCGCGGTCTCGTCACGCTGGAGGATGCTATCGATGGCCAGATAATTGTGCTCCGGCGTGGCGCACGTAACTACTTCATGTTGCGACTCGTTTAACCGTAGTCGAAAGTTACGGTTCACATCACGCCATATTGGCTCGGGTGTCGCTAAACTTGTAGGTCAGCGTGCCCCGCAACGGAGTTCTTTGAATATAGTGGCGCGTCCGAACGCGGCCATACATTCATCCACATCACCACCGACAATACGACGGGAAGAAATGTCCGATTTGAACCTGAGAATCCCCGGCCCGGTCCCTCTACCTGAGGACGTCCTGGAAGCGGGCGGCAGACAGATGATCAACCACCGCGGACCGGAGTTCGCGGACATCATCAACCGGATGACAACGAACTTCAAAACGGTGCTCGGTACTCAGGGGCGAGCATACTTCCTGACCGCATCAGGTACGGGCTCAATGGAGGCGGCGATCGTAAACACGCTGTCCCCGGGTGACCGAATACTCTCAATCAGCATCGGATCCTTTGGCAACCGTTTCGGGGACATCGCAGAGGCTTACGGCGTCGAGGTCACAAGGATCGAATTCGAGTGGGGCGAGGCAGCCGACCCGGAACGCGTCCGTAAAGAGATTCGCTCGATACAAGACTGTGCAGCTGTCCTGGTCACGCACAATGAGAGTTCTACCGGCGTGATGAACCCGCTCGAGGCCATATCTAGAGTCATCCACGATGAATCCGACGCGCTGGTGCTTGTTGACGCGGTCAGTAGCGCCGCAGGCGTTCCACTGCCGATGGACGACTGGGGTCTCGACGTCGTCGGCACCGCTTCACAGAAATCTTGGGTCGCTCCGCCTGGCATCGCAATGGTGGCCATGAGCGATCGTGCATGGAAGGCACACGAAACTTCCAAAATTCCGAAGTACTACTTCGACATTGACCAGTACGAGAAATTCTTACAGATGGGCCAGCCACCTTTCACTCCGGCACTTTCAATAATCTACGCGCTGGACCACTCACTGCGAGCGATCATCGACGAAGGCATCGAAGAGGTCCTTATTCGACACGCGGCTCGTGCGCAGCAGACGCGCTATGGTGCAAAGCGAATCGGCCTGGAGTTGTTCCCCGATCAATCGATCGCATCCGATACGGTGACGGCCATTCGTGTGCCGGACGACATCGACGGCAAGGCTCTGGTCACCCACGCCCGAGACGTTTACAACGTGGAACTAGGTGGCGGTCAGGAAAAGCTGGCCGGAAAGATTATCCGAATCGGCCACATGGGATGGGTGCTGCCCGAGCACATCGACGAGAGCATCGATGCCGTAAAGAAAACTCTGGCGGACCTGCGAGCGTAACTCCCAGTGAGCTAGTTGTTTGGGTGGCGGTTTTCATGTCTCTGACCTCATTATTGGCCGGGGGCCGATAACTCAATCGTTTCGGCCTCGGCGAAAGGCGGCTCCAGGTGCGGTGGGTCAAACAGACCGGATATCGAAACAGTCTGATTGCGCGAACCGGACTGTTTGCGACGGGAATTTTCGCTGCGCTGGTGATGACGTGTGGAGGCAGCAACAGCCCGGGGATTTCCAGCAGCCCCGCTGACACAACGTCCAACGCCATATCCACAGCACAACCCACCGCCACTTCTCCATCTGCAGTCAAATCGGCCTCACCAAACCCCAGTTCCACAACCGAGATCGTATTCGCCCCCGATTTCGAGTTGCCTCAGGCTGGTGGCGGGACGGTCAGGCTCTCGGACATTTATTCCCGTGCCAACACCGTACTCGTGTTCTACCGGGGTTACTTCTGAGGTATCTGCCGGAACCAGCTCGGAGAGCTGCAAGAGATCTACCCGGAACTCACACAACTTGGCGGAGAGGTAGTGGCGCTGAGCGTGGATAACGCCGAAAACGCCGCCGAGATGAAGGACGCATACGGACTTGAGTTCCCAGTGCTGTACGACACCGACACGGCCGTCGCAACAGCGTACGGCGTGTATGACCTACTTGGAGATGGAGTTTCAGCGCCCGCCACATTCATCATCAGAACAGACGGCACTATAGAGTCCGCGCTGATCGGCACCTCGATATCTGAACGCCCGACCCCTGATTCGATACTCGAGGTCCTCGCCTCACTCGCGGGGATGGATCGGAAAGTGATGACGGATTCCGCCGATGGCGCCGGGGTTGTTCTCCCGATGGCAGAGGCACCTGAGATTGGCCAGCTGGTACCGGATTTTGACCTGCCGACAGCGAGCGGAGAGTCCGTATCTCTAAGCGAAAACCTGGGCGAGCGTAACGTCGTGCTGGTCTTCTTCCGATCTTGGTGGTGAGGATCCTGCCGTCGGCAACTCGTGCAGTTGCAGAATCATTACGATGAGATCACAGCACTCGACACCAGAGTTGTCGCGATGACTACTCAGGATCTGAGTGCCGCATCCGGGTCGATCGAATCGGTGGGCATCCCCTTCCCTCTCGCCTACGACCTGACGGCCACCGTTCCACGCCAGTGGGAACGGTTCGACAACTTTGATACGGAGCTGGCGGACGCAGCAATTTACGTGATCGATAGGGAAGGGATACTGGTGTGGGAGTCGATCGGAAACAACCATCAGCACTATGTAAAAGCGGACGAGATCATCGAGCAGCTTGAGTCGATAAACGGCTGAGTTCAACTCCCTCCCCAATAGGGAGCCTCAATCAACTCCGGAATTTAGGCTTGGTGAATGAGCGATACAAGTTCGCCCTCAAGACTCTGGATGGCAGCGCCCGTATGCAACTTCGGGTGGAAGTAGGTCGACTTAGAGGGCAGCCGCTGGCCACGCTTCACGATCGTTTCAAATGGCCCCATCGGCACCGCACGCATCACAAATCCGACCTGTGCGGCGCCGCATGCCACAGATCCCAGCACGGCGGCGGCGTTGTGCTCAAAAGCTATAACGGCTTGTTCTCGATTCAGGTCAAAAGTTGAACGTATAACTTCGCCATGCAGCCGGACGTAATCGGAAGCCTGAAGTTCGTCCCTGGCGTCCGCCGGCGAGCGCATCACGCCTATTTGCAGGCGATCCGGGTCGATTCCGGCGAACCCTATCGCCACTTGATCCTGCGGCATATCGTTCAAAGCCTTCTCGAGATCGGTCGCCGATGAGGGATCAATCGGGCCCCTGTCTTCGAGATCGAACGCATCACGAACGTAATCCCTAAACCGGGCTAACTCATCATCCGTGGTGTTCTGTAGCATGCGGTGGTAGCCAAGAAGGAGCAATCCGGGATCGTCGACGGAGATGAGCGTCATTAGGCGAAAATTAACGGCCTCATCCGGGCCGACGGTGCGCTCCGCACGAACCTCTTCAAGGTAGGTCAGCGCGGTCTCGTAGCGGTGGTGCCCATCCGCGAGGTAAAGCTGCGTGTCCGCCAGCGCCGTTGTCACGCTCTCGATATCGGACGGGTCGGAAATCCGCCAGAGCCGCATAGAAGGAAGTCCCTCCGGCGAGGCGTCAGCGACCGACTCACCGGACATCGCACGTTTCATCACCCTGGCCACAGTGGAATCAGGGTCCCGATACAGCGCCATAAGCGGACTGTAGTTAGCCTTTGCTGCCCGCATCAACTCAAGCCGGTCAACCTTGGGTCCTGAACGTGTGAACTCATGCGGAAGTACAACGCCGCTATCGAAGTCCACCAAGCGTACTGCCGATATCAGACCTTTCCGGACGTAATCATTGCCGGCAAACGAAAACGTCTCCTCGATGACGTACATCGATGGCGAATCGTCTTCTTGCAGCACGCCAGAGGCAAGCCACTCCGCCTGGAGAGCGGCCGCCCGAGCATACCGGTCGTTACCCGGTGTGTCCCCCG
>JAAZYK010000065.1 GCA_014239685.1 Dehalococcoidia bacterium
CGTTATGCCGGCACGATCCCTTTCCAATGCAGTCGCACTTAGCCGTAGTGTGATGGACATATCACGCATCACAGGTGCCTTGCTTGGAGGCGCCCTTATGAGTTCCCTCGGTTTTGGCGGGGCGTACGTTGCTGTCGTGCTTCTTTACGCAGGAAGTAGCGTGATTTCCGTGGGCATAGTGCTGAAGACGCAGACCGCCCGAGGCGACGATGCCGGATGGTTTGCGGACCTCAAAGACGGCGTGAGTTATATCAGGCACGACCAAGCAATTATCGGTTCTCTGGTTCTAGCCTTCCTGGTCAACTTGACCTTGTTTCCTACCGTTCACGGTCTCATGGCAGTGGTCGCGCGCGAGGTCTTCGACAAGGGACCTAACGGATTTGCACACATGCAGATGGCATACGGTGTTGGCGCACTTTTCGGTTCAATTTGTCTTGCAGCGTACGCACAGTCCGCTGCTCCGATGAGACGCATGATGATTGGCGTCGTCCTTTGGCACGTGAGCATGTTGATCTTCGCAGCGATGGGTTGGTGGCTGGCTGCATTGGCGACAATGGTCGTGTGGGGGATGACGCAAAGTTTGGCAATGATCTCTATGTCATCCACCCTCCTTCATACCTCACCGGTGGCATATCGAGGTCGCGTTATGGGCATGCGCTCCCTGGCCGTGTACGGACTACCGATCGGTCTAATCATCAGTGGGGTGATCGCCGAGTGGCTTGGCATACGTACCGCACTGGCTATCAATTCGATCGTAGGCCTGGGCGGTACGTTTCTGACGGGAGTGGTGTGGCGAGGTCTATGGTCAAAGGGTGCGGGTTAGACGAGCGACACGGGACGACGTGACTACCCAGCCCCGCTTTTAATCGATGACTAGCCTCAAGCCTACCGGGTTGCGCCCACTTAGCCTGTGATCCTTAGAACGGTTTTCGTGTACCTATGACGTTTGTTACCGTCGTCTCAGAACTCCTTGTGGACCTTTTGGCGGGGAGGGTGGACTCGCGATAGCGAAACTGGTCATCGAAACAAGCAGTACTCCGAGAGTGATCTGAAACGCCAGAACATAGCTTCCGGAGGTGTCGAAAATAAAGCCCGCCATTACGGGACCCACAAGGGTAGGAATGATCAATGCCGGAGTTGTCAATCCAATGATTGCGCCGAAATTCTTAAGCCCGAACATCTCCGCTATCGCAAGAGGACCAAGCGCTCCAACCCCTCCCATCCCCAACCCAAAAACCACCAGCCCAATCCAGATAAACATCTGTCCGCCAGGAATTAAAAGTATCGCCAATCCCGTGATCTGAAGTGCGATGACAATCACGTATGACCAGCGTGCTGTGATCCATTCGCTAATTGTCCCGAAAATGATCTTTGACGCGATCGCAAACAACGCGAGGATCATGAGACCTATGGCGGCCTCAGCGGAGGTGAAACCGATCTGCTCAAGATGCGGGAAGAACTGCGTGGCCGCGGATGTCTGGGCGAAATGTTGAAGGGCCATACCGAAGGACAGGAACCAGAACCCCCTGGTACGGAGCGCGTCCCTGGAGGTAAATCCCTCGAAGGCAGCGCGGGCGGATTCCCCGGCGTCTCCACGCGGGGTCCATCGTTTGTTGACTTCGCGGTCGACGTCTTCCCGTTTATCCCGGATCACGAACACGATCAGAATCAAGATTCCGATCAACAGGAATCCTATGCTGGCAAATCCCCATCGCCATCCCGCAAAGGCAATAACGGCCGTGAGTAACGGGACGTAGAGCAGACCACCCGAATTAACCCCGGACATGACCAGACCCATCATCCGGCCGCGCGTGGTG
Organism: Dehalococcoidia bacterium; assembly: GCA_014239685.1. Lineage (GTDB taxonomy): Bacteria > Chloroflexota > Dehalococcoidia > Lucifugimonadales > Lucifugimonadaceae. The sequence goes on from JAAZYK010000065.1 coordinate 1,818, forward strand.
GAGAACCACAAAGTGACAAGTCGTCCGACCGGCAGCATCGAAGATCCCGGAGTGCCGAGAAAGATCAGCATGCTGAATGTGTAGAACTGCCACAGCTCTGTCATCACAGAGCGCAGCAGGAACCCGGCGATCATCAGGATTACGGACGCTGCCATGATGGAACGAGCGCCGTGTTTGTCCATGAGACGCCCGACGAAGGGTGTGATTATGCCCATGGAGGCGGCGAGCGTCAGGGAGACGTTTATCTCAGTTCGTGACCACCCGAATTCTTCTTCCAACGGGATGATAAACGCACCGAATGCGAACTGAGCCGCTCCAATGGATACGCCGATGGTGAGGAAGGTAATGGCCGCAATTGGCCATCCGCGATAGATCCCTGATGGCTTTCGATCTTCTACGGCAGTTTTACTCGAACCAGTTTCTTCTATTGAGGCCGACTCAGAGATGTTGCGGGTCCTTGATCTACGCGAGCGGACTTTCAGGAGGAAGAGGAGTCACTACAACTTGGTGAGTGCAATTGAATTCCATGTAGCGCGGGTTATCAGCATTGAATTTGCACCTATATCAGTATGGGGGTTGGTAGCGATCCGTGTATCTAGACTTAACGGCACGTCCCTCAGATTCGTTAACGTGGTTGTTGGTACGTTGAGTGCCGAAACGAAATAAATGAATAAAGGAGATCTATGACCGACGAATCTAAAGGTCCGGCTCCCGGCGAAGACATTGTCCGATGGGTGTACTCGTCTACCAGCCCTGCGCAACTGGCAGCGCGATATGACTTCTGGGCGGCGAATTACGAATTGGATACCGAACGTGATTACGGTCGCAATGACCCAAAGATGACGGTCCCTTTGGTCCAGAAGTACGTGCCCCAAGGCGCTCGTATTCTGGATGCAGGAGTTGGCACAGGTTTGGTTGGTCAATTGATGGCGGACGCGGGTTATGACGACCTGACCGGCATCGACATATCGGCCGAAATGATGGCCGAGGCCAGACAGAAGGGTGTTTACGGAGACCTCCGAAGGATGGTCTTGGGCGAGACGCTGGATTTTGAGACCGATGCGTTTGACGCCGTTACGTGTGTTGGCGTTCTGACATTCGGCCACGCTCCCGCCTCCTCCCTAAACGAGTTCGTTCGGGTCACAAAGCCCGGTGGTCACGTTATCTATACCGTCCGACCGGACGTGCGTGAGACCGGTGGGTTCATAGAGATCGAGGACGAGCTTACGAAGAACGGTCTATGGAAGCTCGTGGAGAAGACTGACGAGTTCCCGTCACTACCGAAGGGAATTCCTGAGTCGATGTTGCGGGTATGGGTATTTGAAGTGACGGGATAACGAGTCCGCGGATGCCCGGGCCACGTCGCTCCACAATTCTGGAAGCGCTATCTAAACGACTTGGTCCGTGCATTCGGAAGTAGTTTCATTGCAAGTCTTACGAACGAGTCGTGTTGTGACTTCATGAGCGCAGGTCGTGAGTCCGATTCTCGCCGGGGGCACCATACGTGAATCGTTCGTGAAAGAGGCACCCGTTTCTGGGTGCCTCTTTCACGTTTGACAGCAAGCCGGGCGCACTTCCGCCCGGCCCCGGTAGTCTGTCACCTGACACAGCATAGTTAACTAGCACCTGTGCAAAGGGCTAGGTCAACCCCGGTAACTAAACCACCTACGAATTACTGCTTCGAATGAACGACCCTGGCTAGTGTTTGGCGGACCATCGTGGTGAGTCCGGCAAGTTGGCCAAGTGCCGTCATGTACTCTGCGTTTTCCCTCATTCTCGCTTGCCCCGTTTCAAGCTCCTCAAGGGAACGGAACAAACTAACAATTCGCACCACGTCAGGATTGCCGGAAACGGCCATATTGATCATGGGCTTCCTGGCTGGAAGATTACTGCGTACTTCACGTACTAGATCAAGAACGTTGGACGCCTGCCCCCTTTTGGCCATAAGAACCGTACGGCTCATGTATTTCGGCATTCCGCCTTGATCATCTTGGCCAAGCTCAATTGGTTCAATGATTCTGTAAAGGGTGGTGGTGACTTTCGCGGAAAGAGCATTAGTCGAAGCGAACTGCGCGGCACGTTCTGGATTGTTAATAACTTCGTCTTGCACTTTTTCAAAATCCGAAAGTGAGTCGAATAGCAGTGCGCTCGTCACGGTTTGGTCAGCCGTAACAGGGAAGGAGGTATCGAAAGAAACGTTGCCTGGAGCATCAGCTCCATTGAGGGTTTCAACCGCCGAAAGAATAAGCGGACCCTCTTGACCTGGTTTTGAAGTTCTTCGGATGTTCATAATAAAATTGGGCATCGTTACCTCCTATGAAATTTGTAAGCCATTACGGCAGAGGCGCGGGATCGTATAGGAACATCAATGACGTATGGGACACCGAATAGGTCAGTCCATGACGAATTTCGTCTTCTTAAAAAAATTACAAGTAGCTAAAAAGACATGTAAGGGCAACCAAAAAAACAAATCGTCGCTCAACTCATATTCCAATGGACGCGCTCATGATCCAGACAACAGCAGACCTTTTCGACCAGACCAAGCCTGCTACGCTCGGCCTCAACTCGATATCAGGCGAGCACACGTTGCTTTACCAAGCAATCAATCACGAATATCGGTTCTGCCACCATCCAAGTCTCTCTGTATTTCATGGACGCCTATTCTGCTGTTGGTCGAACGGTCTGACGGGCGAGGACGAGCCGAGGCAGCGGATCATGATCAGCTCCACGGTTGATGGACAGTCCTGGTCTGAACCCACCGTGTTGGCGAGTTCAGACGAACCCAAGGCAGCGTTGGTCGCATCTGGCTTCCATGTCACCGATGACGCTCTCGTCTGCTACTTCAGCACAACGTACGGGGATAACTTCCACGAAGACGTCTACCTCAATGCGATCTCCTCATCCGACGGCCGTTCGTGGACTGATCCCGTGCGCATCACTTCCGGATTCTTTATAGAAGGCCCGAGAGAACTCGCCAACGGGCGATTGCTACTGGGAGGCGAGTACGTTGGCAAACGCAGGTTGGAGGAGGGCCTGAGGATGCGACTGCTCTACTCCGATGAGGCTGATGGCCTCTCGGGCTGGCAGGAGGCGATCGTGACGCCAGATAACCCCGATGACTTCCAGTACACCGAACCGAACGTGGCTATACGGCCTGACGGTGTGCCTGTGATTGGCTTCCGGAGCCAGACGGGCCATCTTTTCGCCAGCACCACCGACGACAACGGAGCAACGTGGTCGTCGCCCACAAAGACGAACTTTCCGGACTCCACATCGAGATTCTTCCTCCGGACGTTACTTGGTGGCACCACCATGATGATCAACAACCCCAGTGCCACGCAGTACGACCGAAGCGTGCTGGCCCTATCGACAAGCAGGGATGGCATTACGTTCAACAGATCGGTGGCGTTGCGCAGTGATCCCGCAACGCAGGCCTTTGGTGGCGACCGCAAAGTTGACGGGTGGCAGTATCCCAACGCCCTCGTCTGGAACGAGATGCTGATCGTCGCCTACTCAATCAACAAAGAAGATATAGCCGTTACCCGGATTCCGGTGGACTCCCTGCAGGCGTGAGCAACAAGTAACTTCGCCGGCTGACGCTGAGATGGCATAGGCCCTTACGTACTGTAACGGCCATGTGCTTCCTCTTCATTCCGGAAAATGATTTAGCTGTCAACTCAATCTAAACACCCTCGTCTCGTGACGACTTGGCGTCGATAACGATCTTGCTGACGGCGTGTTGGGCGGTTTTCTCATAATCGTAAACCACACCCAATCCCGGTCCCTGCGGCACACTCACATTGCCATCTGAGTCGACAGCATCAAGTTGATCGCCGTCAAAATCGTCGGCGTATATAGCGACGTCCGATGAGGCTATCTTCGGGTGCACCAGGCCCAGCTCGTAGAAGTTGGAATTCCGGATAGCCGCCATCGCGTGACGGTGGGCAGGGCCTCCCGTGTGTAACTCGAGATCCATACCCATCCCCTCAGCGGCGTGCGCGATCTTCATAAGACCCGTAATTCCGCCGTCGTACTCAGCGTCGGCGCGGAAGAAATCAGTAGCCTCGGCGATTGCCATATCCGTGTGTGCCTCGACCAGATGCACATGCTCACCCTGCAAAAGCGGGGTCTTCAACGCCGACCGTAATTGTTTGTGAGCGTAGAACGAAACACCGCCATCCCGCATTGGGTCCTCGTACCAGAAAAACCCTGCGTCATCGCAGGCACGGCCCACCCTCAACGCGTCACCGTAGGTGTCGAACACACAACACGGGTCGCTCATGAGTGCCATCTTCCCGCCGACCCGGTCACCGACCGCCTTGATGGTTGCAACCTCACGGTCGATGTTTCCGTCGGCCCAGGTGTGCAGCTTGAAACCCTTGTAGCCCATCTCAAGACACTGCTCCGCAAAATCAGCAAACGCCTCTGGCGAGTTCAGTCCGCCCGGAGTTCGATCGCCGTGGTAGGTGCTGGCATATGCCGGGAGCTTCATCCTGTGGCCGCCGAGAAGCTGGTATATCGGCGCGTTGTGGTACTTCCCTGCCAGATCCCAAAGCGTGATGTCGAGCGGTCCAATGCCCATGCGGTCGTTCTTCCGCAGTTGCGTCTTGGCAAGGTTGTAGAACTTCTCGCGCTCCAGCGCGTTGGCCCCGATTAGGAGCGGTGCGACCGCCTGCATCTGCTCGTAGGTCCCGGGCGCACCTGACATGTATTCGCCGACCACGCCATCGTCAGTGAATATCTTTATCCCGAGCAAACGCCGGTTTCGCTCAGATCCCTTCTCATAAAACGGACCAACTGCAAAGTTCAGATCATCACCTACATCGTGCCATGGGAACAGGTAGCGGGTGATCTCGATCCTATCTATGACGGGGTGATTGGGCATTTTGGCGCACTCCAACAGATCAAGCCGATCGACCAAACTAACCGTACGCACGGTAAGTGCCATCGACTCGCCCGGCAAGATAAACCCTAGTTATCAAACTTGCTACTCGTTTGAACTGCGGTCACCGTATCGGGAACCGTTATCTGGCGGCCACGGGACAGGCGCGAACTAGCGGTGCGGCGGCAGGTACCGGACTACTGGAGCGGGGGTGCGCCCGATTGCTTCCAGAAGTACTGTGCACAATAAGATCAAAACACCACGACCGACCTGAGCACCTCACCACGCTCCATGCGACCAAACGCGTCTTCTACCTCGTCGATCGCGATGGTCTCGGATACGAAACGGTCCAGATCGAGCCGCCCCTGCAGATACAGGTCTATGAACATCGGGAAGTCGCGCGTCGGCAAACAGTCGCCGTACCAGGAAGACTTGAGCGTCCCGCCGCGCCCGAACACCTCTATCAGTGGCAGCTCGATCTTCATCTCCGGGTTTGGCACACCCACAAGGACCACCGTCCCGGCCAGATCACGTGCGTAGAAGGCCTGTTCATACGTTTTCGGCGTTCCCACGGCTTCAATGGCAACGTCTACGCCGTTCCCATCGGTCAACGCCCTGATCGCTTCAACCGGGTCGACGATGGACGCATTGATCGTATGGGTGGCTCCGAACTCTTTGGCCCACGCCAATTTTCGATCATCAATATCCACGGCGATGATCGTGTGAGCGTTCCCAAGTTGCGAACCTGCGATGGCAGCGTTGCCAACTCCACCACAGCCTATTACCGCCACTGAGTCGCCACGTTGGACGTTCCCGGTGTTCAGGGCAGCGCCTAACCCAGCCATGATGCCGCAACCAATCAATCCGGCAGCCTCCGGCCGGGCGTCCGGGTTCACCTTCACAGCCTGCCCGGCATCAACCAGCGTGTAGTCGGCGAAAGCTCCGATGCCGAGCGCGGGCGAAAGTGGCGTCCCGTCACTAAGGGTCATGGGCTGACGGGCGTTTCGACTGTCAAAACAGTACCAGGGCCGTCCGCGCAAACATGACCGGCAGGAACCGCAGGGCGCACGCCAGGCGAGGACAACAAAGTCGCCCGGTACAACGTTGCTCACGCCATCGCCGATCTCTTCGACTATCCCGGCCGCTTCATGTCCGAGGAGAAACGGAAAATCGTCGTTGATCGCGCCTTCCCGGTAGTGAAGGTCGGTGTGGCAGACGCCAGAAGCCTGAACGCGTACTACGACCTCTCCCGGTCCGGGGTCCGGCACGATTATGGTCTGAAGTCGGACCGGTTCGCCTTTGCCTCCGGCAATTACGCCCTGGGTCTCGCGCGGCATCTGTTCTCCTCTAATATTTTTGAGTGTGTGATATTCCCGCCGATGCGATTAGGTCAGAACGATAACTATCGCGGCAATCGCTGCGACTAAGGCGATTAGAGTGGCCCAAAATTGCAATCCCACACGCTTTGACAGTCTCTGGAATCCGGTTGCAAGCGCCTGTTGCTGCTCAGCCATCTGTGAAACGAGGTCCGCTTGATCTAACTCGGTGGCCTCAAGGGCATCTACCCGTTCCTGAAGATTGGCGATGCGCTCTCGGAGGACCGAGGCACTCTCCTGATCACCCGCGTCCGACATCGGTTTCCGAGTTTGCCGCCGGTCAGTGATACTCTCATAAATCTTACGAGCTTCAGCAATTAGCTTCGGAGCCGAAGCTATCACCACTTGTACCAAGTGGGATCGCATCCCTCAAAGGGAAACTTGGGTTAATGGGTTTGACATGGGCCGGATGCTACACCCTGGACAACCGCTACGGAGCATGGTTGAGCGCACGATTTGGGCTGGCTCGCAAGGGGCTGATAACCGAATGAGACCAATAGGCCAGTTGCACCTTCGGGAACGGTTGTGTGGTGGTTACCGGACGGGTGGGAGTGGACGTTACTGTCGAAAGTGACAGACTACCGACCACGGTAAATTCCAGCGAAAGGAATAATCATGGGACCAGACGGAAAAGACCTCGGCGAAATCGCAAGCCACGTTTTATTCGAAAACGACAAGGTCAAAATTTGGAACCTGATCGTAGAGCCGGGCGAAGCCAGCGACTGGCATCTGCACGGCCGTGATTACGTCACGGTGATTGTCGAAAGCAACGGCGCGCTTGAGGCCCAGTTCGGCGATGGTACGGCCAACGAAAGCAGCAACGTAGTCGGCGATTTCACATATCACGACTCGCACGTAATACATCGAGTCGTTAACAACACGGACAAACGTTACAAGAACGTGTTGATCGAGCTGAAGTAGCCAGCAAGTCTCGCTGCCTCGGTTGCGTTGCCGGTCTCGACGTACTCGGAGACGAACTTCTGGCGACGGAGTGTGAGGGAGGCTCAGGAAGTATGAGTCTCGAAACCCGTTGCAGCATCCACTATCTGACCCAATTTTGGGATCTCCATGCCCCAGGCGGAAAGGTTCCACGTTAGAACGACGAGCGACTTGCCAACCTGTGCCACCTGTATATCTCCGCCCAGTAACTCGACGTATTGGCCAGGGAACATGGTTCAAACCGACACCTTGCCGTCAAATTGCTGCACAATCCAAAGACCATGACACATGACGCAGACATCATCGTGATCGGCGGTGGCCACAACGGACTGACCGCGGCCTGGTACCTGGCGGACGCAGGTCTCCGCGTGATAGTGCTCGAACGCCGTGAGATTGTCGGTGGGGCCGCGGTCACGGAGGAGCTGTTCGACGGTTACCGGCTGGGGCCATGCGCCTACCTGTGCCACATCCTGAAACGCCGCGTGATCAATGATATGGCGTTACGGGAAAACGGTCTTCACATCTTCCCGTTAGATCCGGCCTCGCTCTTCGTCTTCCCGGACGGACGCAGCTTCCGCATGTGGACGGACCCTGAACGCACCGCCGCTGAGATCAGCCATATGCCGGGAACCACTGGCGCGGACGCCGATGGATATCTGCGCTGGATACGATTCTGGAAACGGGCGGCAAGCATATTCGACCACTATTTCCTAAAGCCAGCCCCGACTATTGAACGGATACGCGCCGACCTCGCTGACTCGTCCGATTTTGAGGTGTTCGAGACGATGCTGACTGTGTCAGTACGCGAACTGGCCGAGGACCATTTCGGCGACCCAGGTGTCGCCGCAGCCGCGGTAGGTACCGCCGACTACGGTGCCATCAGCGAAGTCGGGAGCGCCCTGTCTCAGGCCTATTTCAAGATGTCACTACTCCAGGCAGAGGAGGACTTTGGCATCGTCCGTGGCGGCATGGGCGGCATCACGCAGGCCATGGCGGCATCGGCCATAACCAAGGGCGTGGAGATCAAGACCGGCGCCCTCGTTGAGCAGATACACGTCCCACCTGATGGCGTCAACAGTGTGACGCTGGCGGGCGGCGAGACGCTCTCAGCGCCCATACTGTTATCTAACGCCGACCCGAAGTCCACGTTCCTTTGCCTAACCGACGCCGACGCTGTCCCGGACGACTATCGACACGTGGTGGAATCGCTCACGACCCGCTCCGCATCTCTCAAGTTTCATGCTGTGCTAGACGGCCTGCCCGATTTCACGTCCTATCTACGACACGATGACGATGAGGCCGGCCTGGCTATGATCCGTATGATCCCGGCGCTGGATCACATCGAGTTGAGCTGGAACGACGCCATGATTGGCCGCCCGACGCGGTATCCCCTCATGCAGGTCCAGATCCCCTCGGTACTCGACCCGACCCTTGCGCCCGCCGGCCACCACGTCATGTCGGTATGGGTCACCTATCAGCCGGTGACTCCGGCCGCTGGCAGCTGGGACGAGGTTAGGACGAACGTCGAGGAGCAGATTATTGCCGAGCTGGAACGCTACGCTCCGGACATCCGGGACCGGATAGTACAGCAGGACCTATTCACGCCAGACGACATCTCAGATCGGATGGCGATGACCGACGGCAATATCAGGCACATTGACATGTCACCGGATCAGCTTTTCGCCGGGCGTCTGGACCACAGGACGCCTGTGCCGGGGCTCTACCTGTGCGGCGCCGGAACTCACCCGGGCGGTGAGGTCACGGGCGCGCCGGGCCACAACGCCGCGCAAGCGATCCTGTCCGACCTCGGCCGTTAGAACTGAAACGGCGCTTTGACGCTGTGGAGGGCCGTAATGTTCATCTATGCATCGAAGTGCGTCTAATCAGCCAGCGACGGCAATAACCCCATCAATGACGTTCGCTACTTCCCGTCCTGAGTCTGGCAACGCGTACGAATAACGAGTACCCGCCCACCCGCCTTCATCTCCTCGGACTTCCAGCAGTCCGACAGACCACTCGCCGTGCAGTTCCCTCCCATTGCAGATCT
>JAAZYK010000066.1 GCA_014239685.1 Dehalococcoidia bacterium
CCCGCTATTTCCGTGACCGTATGACAGCTTTCGGCTTTGAACTTATCCCGGGCGATCATCCGATCGTCCCCGTGATGCTGCGGGACGAAATCAAGACGGTGGAGATGGCTGCGGCGATGAATCGGCGGGGCATCTTCGTCGTGGGATTCAGCTTCCCGGTTGTTCCGAAAGGCGAGGCCCGTATCCGAGTCCAGATGTCGGCGGCTCACGATCGATCACAACTGGACGAAGCCCTGGATGCGTTCCAGGACGTCGGCGCAGAGTTGGGCGTGATTTGAGCTCGTCAGCATTGAATTTCGATCCGTCACGACTGCCGACGCCGTTCCCGGATGAACTGACGGGAAAGGTCGCGGTCGTAACCGGCGCGGGACGTGGCATGGGACGTGCCGTGGCCCTACGCCTTTCCGCTGCGGGTGCTTCGGTTGTGGTCAACGATCTGTCCGTGGAGGCGGCCGAGGCCACGGCCGTGATGTTGCGTGACGCCGGAGGTCGGGCGATCGCCGTCAGCGGCAATGTCACGAACTCTTCCGATGTCGCCGCCGTAATGGACCGCGCTGTCTCCGAGTTCCGGGCGCTTCACATACTGGTGAACGCGGCAGGCGTGCTTCGCCGGACCGCGGTGTTCGACATGGGCGAAGACGAGTGGGACTTCGTGATCAACGTGAATCTGAAGGGCACGTTCCTGCCCTCTCGCGCCGTTCTTCCGGCGATGCGTGAAGCCGGATGGGGCCGCATCGTCAACTTCTCGTCCACCGCAGGCAAGACCACCAGCACTCTTGGCAGTGCTGCCTATACGTCTTCCAAGCACGCCGTACTGGGGCTCACACGCCACCTCGCGATGGAGGAGGCGTCACACGGCATCACCGTCAACGCGGTCTGCCCCGGCCTGATCGACACGGAGATGGTTCAGGACGAGATCGACAAGGCACGCAAGTCCGCATACGCCAATAGTTTTCCGATATCCCGCTTGGGCGAGCCCTCAGAGGTAGCGGAACTAGTCGCTTTCCTTGCGTCCGACCGCGCCGCCTACATCACGGGGGCAGCGCTGGACGTAAGCGGCGGAGATTTGATGGTCTAGAGCTGTCGCAACTACCCGACATTAATATCGCCGCTTATGTCTCTTCCTGAACCTGTGGCTCGATAGTCGCAACGAACCGCTCTCCGTCTGCATCGCTTTCGATCACATCGACACCCGAAGCGTTTGCTCCGTCGTTCACGTCGCTGACCACCCCAGACAGCACCAACAAACTGTCGCCGTTTCCTGCAAGCGATAGAGAAGCCAGTGGTCTGCCCATACCCAATCCCATGTCCGTTTTGGCTTTTCGAACGGCGGCGATAGCGTCACACGCCACAACAAACGAATCATCGCTGATCGGATCCGGAATTCCTTCAAACTCCGCAGCCGATGGCCAATCCGCTATGTGAATCGACTTTTTGTCGGTCTTTTCTGCGAAATTCCACGACCAAACTTCGTCGGTAATCGTGGGGACGAACGGCGCAAACAGGCGCATTGTCACACTAAGCCCAGTGCGGAGCGTCGCTATCGCCGAGGCCCTGCCATCGGGGTCCTCGTCCGTGCGGGTGCGCTTTTTAACAAGCTCAAGGTAGTTGTCTGTGAAAGCACTCCAGAAGAACGATTCAGTTTCCTCCAGTGCACGTGAGTACTCAAATTCCTCGAACGCCGCGGTGGAGCGTTCAACCAACTTCTTCAACTCCGCGATGAATGCAAGATCTAGCTCGTGCGTAATCTCGCCCTCGGGCCCCTCCTGAGATAGCACGAACTTACCGGCGTTGTAGATCTTTGTTACTAACCGTTTTCCGACCCGGAATACCTGCTCGTCAAATGCGGTGTCTGCGCCAAGACGGGCACTTCCCGCCCAGTAACGGATTGCGTCCGCGCCGTACTCCTCCAGCATTCCCGCCGGTGTCACCACATTGCCCCGACTCTTGCTCATCTTTTTACGGTCCGGATCGAGGATCCAGCCGCTGAGCACGACGTTGTGCCACGGAACTTCGTCGTGGTGGAGCATCGACTTAGCGATCGTGTAGAACGCCCAGGTCCGGATGATGTCGTGCGCTTGTGGACGAACATCCATCGGAAACAGACTGTCCATCTTGTCCCCGTCCTGCCCCCAGCGAGCGCCGATCTGTGGAGAGAGTGAGCTGGTGAACCATGTGTCGAAAACATCGGGTTCTCCGGTAAACCCGCCGGGCAACCCGCGTTGCGCTTCTTCAAATCCCGGGGCTACCGAGGACATGGGATCCATCGGTAACATTTCGGGAGTTGCCAATATCGGATCCGAATAGATCGGGTTCGCCTGATCGTCTAGACGGTACCAAACCGGGAACTGGACGCCGAAATACCGCTGCCGACTAATCGCCCAGTCCAGACCCAGGTTTGTCGTCCAGTCTTCGTAGCGTTTGCCCATGTATTCGGGATGCCAGTTGATCTGCCGCCCCTTCTCGATGAGCTTATCCTTCTTGTCCATTAGACGCACAAACCACTGCCGGCTGGTCAGGTATTCAAGTGGACTATCGCCCTTCTCAAAGAACCGCACGGCGTGTTTGATCCTTCGCGGATCACCTTGTAGTGGAGCTCCACCGCCCGCAATAGCCGCATTGGCAGAGTCTTGAAGTTGCTCTACAACAATTCGACGAGCCTGGTTAATTCGCTTGCCCACAATCTCGGCGTAGTTGGCGTTGGCAAGTTCAGGATCGTTGCTCTCCCAGCCCTCGTCTCCGTAGTGGCGGTCGACGATGAGTCCGTCGCGACCCAGCACCTGCCGTAACGGCAACGATTGTTCGCGCCACCATTGCACGTCCGTCTGGTCTCCAAAGGTACAGACCATCAGCACGCCCGTACCCTTGTCGGGATCAGCCAGCTCGGTCGGAAAGATTGGCACTGATACGCGGTAGACCGGAGAGATCGCCATAGTGCCAAATAGCGGCTTGTAGCGCTCATCGTCAGGGTGCGCGGCAATTCCGACGCACGCCGCTAGTAGTTCCGGCCTGGTGGTAGCAATTACAAAGTTTCCACCGTCCGCCGTCCCGAACTCGATGTCGTGGAATGCTCCGTCCCGCTCACGGTCCTCGACCTCCGCTTGCGCTACTGCTGTTGCGAAGTCGATGTCCCACATTGTGGGAGCTTCGACTTGGTAAATATGACCCTTCTCGTAAAGATCTAAAAAGCTGAGCTGGGAGATGCCACGTGATCGATCGTCGATCGTGGCGTATTCCTCGTTCCAGTCAACTGACAGCCCGAGCATCTTCCACAGGTCTTTAAAAGCGATCTCATCTTCCGCAGTGACGATGTGACACAGCTCTATAAAGTTTCGGCGTGAGACCACCGTCGGGCGAGGAAGGTCCCGGGGTTTTGTTTTCGGGTCCACGCGTTCGACTTTCAGTTCCGTGTCGTACGCCATAAACGGATCAGATCGGACGTTGAACACGTTCTGGACACGCCGCTCGGTGGGAAGACCATTGTCGTCCCAGCCCATCGGATAAAAGATGTTTCGGCCCTTCATCCTCTGGTAGCGAACGATGAGATCTTGGTGTGTATACGAGAACACGTGGCCGACATGAAGAGAGCCGCTGGCGGTTGGTGGAGGTGTATCGACTAGAAAGGTCTCTTCCCTGGGACGCGATGGGTCGTAACTGTGAATCCCCCACTCATCCCACAGTGCACGCCAGCGCGGTTCTGCCTCTTCCGGCTCGAATCGCCGAGGCAGTGCCGATAAATCGACCGGTTTCACCCATTTCCGTTCCGTCTTTGCCATTATCCGTCCTGCATCTGAACTCGATACCGTCACAAAAAGGCGGGCAATAAAAAACCCCATCCTTCACTCAAAGGACGGGGCGTTTCGCCTCGCGGTACCACCTTCGTTGTCTCGAACTGATTACAAATCAAGACCACTCGATGCTGTTAACGGTAGCTGCCGTTCACCCTTTACTCGTTGTTCGAGTTCAGGTTGACCGCTCCGGGATGACTTCTCGTCTGGCATATGGCGCCGGGATCACAGCATCCCCGGCTCTCTCTTGCCTGCCATTGCGGTACTACTTCCCATCTCTGCGTTACGTTTGACGCTAGCACGAGGCAACGCAGAAGGTCAATCTTCCAAACCTCTGGCCGAGATGTTTTTGGCACCTGGCTATTACGTACGAACCGGGCGACGGGTTACTCGTCTTGCGTAGCGTGGAGGCGACTCGTATGTGTGGAGGTCGCCGAGATCTATAAATGGCCTTGTGGCAGTCTCGTCTCTGTTTTTTCGTGCCTGCGCCAGACGCATGCGCTCCAAAATTTCCAACCCCTTGCGCGTGTCGCTGGCGATACGGGCGGGGTCTGCGTTTTTGAACCGCCTCTGGAACAACCAGTAAGTGAAATGATCGACGTTGATCAGATTTCCAGCTGCACGTTCCGGGCCACGCGATTGTCGACGCACCTTCTTACCTGTCTCTCCCCCAAATTCGGTGATCAACTCGGCACGGGTTGCGCCGTAAAGAATTTCGTAGGCCATGTCGGCCCCGACATCATCCGGCGCAAAGCCGCGGGCATATCGTCGTTTTCGGACCTCTTCTTCGACGGCCAGCAAAATCGCCTGTTCAACCGTAACCCCGTAGAAATAGTTGAGGAATCCCGCGCCCTTTGCGAATCCAATTAGCCGACGAAATTCTTCTTCTTTCAATCCGGCAGGAAGCGCCCAGTCAAGTAACAGTTGCTCCCGATCTTCCTCGGGAACGGGGATGTCGCGGGCGCCAAGAATTCGTTCCGCAAGAGACCGCCAGTCGAAAGCTTCACCTGCAAGTAGATATACAAAATTCCGGCCGTCGATCTGCTCGGACGCCAGAGGCCACAGCGCCATCGTTTCGATGAGCGACAGTCGCCAGTCCTTGCCGGGGTCGCTAACTGCCATGCGGAACCTCTCGAGAAGTTCCTCTGGATCCGTGGCCGCTGCCTCGGCCGTCATCACTTCACCGGGCTCGATCGGATGAAGTTCCTCCGGCTCGAGTGGTTCGCCTGGACCCGGTATCGTCGTCATCCGGTTACAGCCTGCTCTGTAATGAAAGATGCGCGTTCCGGTTTCGGCGTATTCAAGAAACGTTCGAACTCGGCTAGCGGGAGCGTGTTGAGTACGTCTCGTCTCTCTGCCCAGCCACGCCGTGCGTTACCTACGCCGTACCGCAACTGATTCAAATCACCCGGATTATGTGCGTCGGTGTTGATCAGGAATCGCACCCCCAGTTCCCGGGCTTGCCGGATGTGTGAATCCTTCAGGTCCATTCGCTTGGGTGAAGCATTTATCTCCATCAGCGTTCCGTTGGAGGCGGCGGCACGGAAGATGGCGTCAAAATCGGCCGTCACCGGTGGCCGTTCGAGCACAAATCGTGTCGTCAGGTGGCCGATGGCGGTTACGTGTGGATTTTCGATAGCCCTGATGATTCTTGCTGTCATGACATCGGATTCTTGCGACATTCCTGAGTGCACAGATGCGATAACGATATCCAGCTCCGCTAGCACTTCATCGGTGTAATCCAACGTGCCGTCAGCGCGAATGTCGACCTCCGTGCCCTTGAAGACCCGGATACCACCTGTGGCCTGTTCAACCTCGCGGACGTGTTCGTTATGTTCGGAAAGGCGCTCTACCGATAAACCGTTGGCGATTCCTCGCCCCGATGAGTGGTCCGTCATCGCGACGTATTCGAGACCACGTGAAGCCGCCTCACGCACCATTTGCTCCATCGGCACACGGCCATCGGACCAGTCACTGTGCACATGGAGGTCACCACAAATCTGTGATAGTTCCACTAAGTCTGGGAGATTCCCAGATTCTGCAGCGACAATCTCGCCAAGGTCCTCACGTATCTCGGGCGGGATGTAGGGCAGGTTCAGCGCTCTGTATACACCGGCCTCCGTGTCGTACGAAGTCAGTTCACCGCTCTTTTTGTCGGTAAGCCCGTATTCGTTGAGGGATAACCCGATCTTTTGGGCCCGGGCCCGGAGGCTGATTCCGTGTTGCTTGCTGCCTGAAAAGTACAGCAACAACGCACCAAAGTGCCGTTCGTCAGAAACGCGAAGGTCTACCTGGGCGCCACCGGCGACGATAACGCTGGCTTTTGTCCCGCCCTGGCCTAGGATGTCCACGACCATGGGCAGCGCGGAGAATGCGGCAGTCACAGACTCTGGATCATCGGCCACACCGAGTATGTCTATATCTCCGGCTGTATCTCGCCAGCGTCGGACGCTTCCGGCGATCGTCAATCTGCGCACTTCAGGCGCGGCTTCCAATAGCGCGGCGATGACCTGCTCGGCTATTGGAAGGGCCTTTCCTATCGACATCCGATCGGCCTGGCTGAACCGCGCTTCCAGGTGATTCAGGATGCTCTGTGCCTTCTTAGCCCCCACACGCGGGAGCGTCGCAAATGATCCGTCCCTTATGGCCGCCTCAAGGTCTTCTATCGACTCGACGCCGAGGTCCTCTGAGGCACGCAATGCCGTCTTTGGGCCAACTTCGGGCACCGTCATGATGTCGAGTAACCCGGGTGCGAATTCCCCGCGGAGTTTATCGAAATACTCCATCTTCCCAGTAGTGATGAGTTCGTGGGTCTTCGACGCGATGGCGTCGCCAATCCCAGGGATCTCTTTGAGTTGATCTTCGTTCCGGGCAAGGAGTGCCACCTGACCCGGAAGATGCTCGAACACCTCGGCGGCCCGAGTGTATGCGCGGATTTTGAACACGGACTCGCCCTTGAGCTTGAGCAGAGTGGCTATATCAGCGAAAACGCGGGCAACACGCTGGTTATCCAGTGATCGACCCGCCGAGCTTCCTGAGATCTGTTGTTCAAATTCCGGCATGACTAAACATTTTATCGGAATTCCTGTTCATTTCAGGCGCTTAGCTCAGGCAGCCCTTCCGTGACATCGTTTGTACTTTTTCCCGCTGCCGCACGGGCAAGCTTCATTGCGACCGATTTTTCGGTTGAACGCGGCGTCATCTCCGTGCCCCGTATTTACAGCGGACATGACACTTCGTTTGCCCAAAACTGCGGAGGCCGATCGACTAGCGCGACCGTTGGCCGCAAGCGAGTTGGTCTCGGATCCTGCGTCAGAGTTGGGACCACTGAGGGTCAGCTTGCCCTGTGCAACTGGTTGCACTGTGGGCATGTCCTGTACGACGGCGTTAAAGAAGGTGTGCGTGACCTGACGATCTATTCCAACATTCAGCTCCTGGAACATCTCATACGAGCGATGGCGGTACTGGACCAGGGGATCGCGCTGACCGACCGCGTGCAGGCCGATGCCTTGTCGCATGTTGTCCATCTCGGTGAGATGCTCGACCCACTGGGAGGCGATGGCGCGCAGGATGACTGCTTGCGCAAGCTTTTCGGTTACATCCTCGCCAAGAGTCTCTACCCGTTGTTCCCAGAGGGTTTCGACGTGGTTAACCAGCAAATTGTCAATGTCTTCGGTGTCGAAATCTAAGAAATCATCTGGCTCGGCTAACTCCGGCGGGAGCCTAAATAAACCACTAAGTTCACTGGCCACCTTGTCCACGTCCCAGTCAGCCGAATCGCCGACGAGTCCGGTCGAAACAATCGCATCGACCTCGTTGGCGACGCGGATAAGAATCGCCTCCTTAAGGCCTCCGGCTTCCAGCGCATTCTTCCGCATGTGATAGATCTCATTGCGCTGAGAGTTGACCACATCGTCGTAGTCCACGAGGTTCTTCCTGACCTCGAAGTGATAACCCTCTACCTTGCTCTGAGCCCCGCTCATGGCCTTCGTGATCATGCGATTTTCGATCGGTACATCATCGTCAAGGCCGACGAGACTCATGACCCCCTTGATCCGGTCTCCGCCGAAACGCTTGACCATGTCGTCCTCAGTGGAGGTAAAGAAACGGGTCTCACCCGGGTCACCCTGCCGTCCGGCACGACCACGGAGCTGGTTGTCAATCCGCCTTGATTCATGGCGGGATGTGCCGATGACATAGAGGCCACCGAGTTCGATCACACGGTCGTGATCTTGCTGCCACTCTTCATCTGAGATGTTTAGTTGATCCTGGTTCCCGCCAAGAATGATGTCTGTTCCACGTCCAGCCATGTTGGTGGACACCGTGACGGCTCCCGGACGGCCCGCCTGGGCAATAATCGTCGCTTCCCGGGCATGGTTCTTAGCGTTTAGGACTTCTACTCCCACTCCATGTCTCGTGAGCATATCCGTCAGAACTTCAGAGCGTTCGACGCTCGTTGTGCCGACAAGGATGGGTCGTCCGCTCTCGGATTCCGCTGCGATTTCTTCGACAACCGCCCGCATCTTACCGATCTCGGTTTTGTACACGAAATCGGACTGGTCGTCGCGTCGTGATGGCATGTTCGTCGGAATAGCGACGACATCCAGTTTGTATATCTTGCTCAGCTCTTCCGCTTCAGTCGCCGCCGTACCGGTCATTCCGGCCAGCTTCTCGTACATGCGGAAATAGTTCTGGAGAGTAATAGTGGCGTAAGTGATGCTTTCCCGCTGAACCCGGACGCCTTCCTTCGCTTCGATCGCCTGGTGAAGCCCATCTGAATACCTGCGCCCGATCATCAGGCGTCCGGTATTCTCGTCGACTATCAATACTTCGCCATCTCGGACGACGTACTGCTTGTCCCGTAGATACACGAACTCGGCACGAATAGCGTTCTCTACAAAGTGGGTAAGTTCGTAGTTGGCAGGGTCATACAGGTTATCTACGTTGAGTTGACGCTCAACAAGTTCGATCCCCTCTTCGCTCAGGCTGATCGCCTGGGATCGATCATCGATGGTGAAATGGTCATTCTGCGATAGTCGTCTTGCGAGCTGGGCAAAACGCTGGTACTCCTGCGACGAGTCGCGTGCTGGACCGCTGATGATCAGGGGCGTGCGTGCCTCGTCGATCAGGATGTTGTCCACCTCGTCAACAATGGCGAATTTCAACGGACGCTGAACAAGCGATTCAACCTTGTCGACCATGTTGTCCCGAAGATAGTCGAAACCGAACTCGTTATTGGTGCCGTAAACAACATCTGCACCATAAGCGTCCTGTTTGGTTGCGGATATGAATGGATCATCCCCTTCCGCACGACCGTCACGATCGGGTTCGAATCGCCACGAGAATTGATTCTGGAGGCAACCAACGGTGAGGCCGAGGAAGTGATGAACCTGACCCATCCATCCGGCGTCACGTTTTGCCAGGTAATCGTTCACCGTGATGACGTGGACCGGGCCACTCAACGCGTTTAGATAGGACGGGAGGGTTGCGACGAGGGTTTTGCCTTCACCCGTGCGCATCTCGGCCACTTTCCCCTCGTAGAGAACGATTCCACCGATTATTTGCACGTCAAAGTGCCGCATCGAGAGAACCCGTTTCGCTGCCTCCCGGACGACGGCGAACGCCTCTGGAAGAAAGTCGTCCGTGCTTTCGCCTTCCTGTAGACGAGCGCGGAACTTTTCTGTCATGCCCCTTAGCTCATCATCTGTGAGCTCGGACATTTGGGCCTCTAGTTCGTTGACCTCAAGGAGACGGCTGTCGAACTCCTTCAGCGCCTTGTCATTAGAGTCACCAAGGAACGATGTAATTTTCTTTAGAAAGGGCATGTGATCCCCGGCGTTAGATTCCTTGCCAGGCGCGGGCTTTCGGTTCTAGTAGGTGAACATCTCGCCGACCGAGTGGCCATTATGAATCCTGTATATAGCTTCACCCAGGAGGTCGCACGATTGAAGAACCGTCAACTTCGGGTGGGATTTCTCTTCATCGGTCGGGACGGTATCTGTGACGACCAGTTCTTCCAGATCTGAAACACCGCAAATTCTGTCGATTGCACCGTTGGAAAAAACTCCGTGACTTGCGGTCGCATACAACTCCGTCGCTCCAGATTTCTTGAGAGCCCCGAAAGCTGACACAAGTGATCCTCCGGTGTCGATTTCGTCATCAAACGTCAGGACGGGTCGTCCTTTCACATCCCCGATGAGGGAAAGAACTTCCGTACTGTCGTCGTTCCCGATACGTCGTTTCTCTACGATAGCAAGCGGAGCGTTAAGTCGCTGTGCGACGTTCCGCGCCGCCTTGGAGAT
Source organism: Dehalococcoidia bacterium (assembly GCA_014239685.1). Taxonomy (GTDB): domain Bacteria; phylum Chloroflexota; class Dehalococcoidia; order Lucifugimonadales; family Lucifugimonadaceae. Next base: position 10,091 of record JAAZYK010000066.1, read on the forward strand.
ACCGACATCCGTCGCAGCAACCACGAGGTCCGGAATTTTCTTTTTGAGGAAATAGTCGACCAGAAGCGGGACGACAGTCAATTCATCCACCGGAATATTGAAAAAGCCCTGGATCTGGCCGGCGTGCAGGTCCACCGTAACGACGCGGTCGGCGCCCGCCGTCGTAAGCAGATCCGCCACAAGACGCCCCGTGATGGGCACACGCGGTTGATCTTTCTTGTCCGTGCGTCCGTAGCCGTAATACGGGATTACAACCGTAATGCGTCCGGCGGACGCGCGTTTAGCGGCGTCGATAGTGATCAACAACTCCATGATGTTGTCGTTGACCGGTGCAGATGTTGGCTGAACAAAGAATACGTCGCGTGACCGGACGTTTTCGAGAATCCGGACAAATGTATTCTCGTTATTGAACTTTTTGACTTCCATCTGCCCCAGCGGAATGTGGAGGTATTCACAGATGGCTGACGAAAGTTTTGGGTGCGCTCCGACCGAAAATACGGCCAAATCCCCGAGCTGATAGGAAGAGTTCAAGTTACGATCTGTCCCGATGCGGCGCTGTATGCGAGATCAGTCGGACACGAGGTCATGACGCGTTTTCGATACCTAAAAATGATGCGTGGACATCACACAGGTCCCGGTCGAGGATACTCCACTTGTTACCCCCGACCTTGTGGGAGCGAGCAAAGACCAACGCCATATGTTCGTGCCGCCGTCGCTTAACGGCTCGCTGGATTGTAGCACCGGGAAGCGAACAATCTTCGTTTCTGGGCAAACGACGGCAGGGAGTATCTCGATACCAGTTCGACGTCACCTTTGCATTTG
>JAAZYK010000067.1 GCA_014239685.1 Dehalococcoidia bacterium
CGGCGTTCAGGTCCTTGACCTTGGTCTCCGCGATCTCTCGGATCTGGGAGCGTTTTACACTCCCGACGACCTCCAGACCTGCGGTCCCGGATCCTTTTTCGATCCCAGCCGCTTTGCGTAGGAGGTCTGACGCCGGGGGACTCTTCGTCTCGAACGTGAAAGAACGGTCCGTGTATACCTCGATCGCCACCGGGATGATGCTTCCAGCCTGCGAAGCGGTGCGTTCGTTATATTCTTTGACGAACTGCATGATGTTGACGCCGTGCTGTCCCAACGCCGGCCCAACCGGCGGCGCAGGGGTCGCCTGCCCTGCCGGGATCTGCAGTTTGATGATGGTTTCTAATTTTTTTGCCAATTCTTGTTACCCGCGCGCCGTTTGTATGGCACGAATTCCGTCAAATGACGGACCGTTACCCTTTTTGTATCTGCAAAAAGTCCAGTTCAACCGGTGTCTCTCTTCCAAAGAAGGAGACCAGAACCCGCACCTTGCCTTGCTCTTCGAGCACGCCATCTACGGTGCCCATGAAATCAGCGAACGGCCCGTCGGTGATACGGACACTGTCGCCCTTCTCGAAGCCGATACGGACTTTCGGATCCTCCGCCCTCATTTGGCGCAGGATCCGGTCCACTTCTTCCTGTTCTAGCGGAATCGGCTTCGGCCGCTTTTCGAGCTCGTCCTCTGCGGAAATGAAACCCGTTACGCCCGGAGTGTTCCGGACTACATACCAGGCTTCATCATCCATCACCATCTGGATGAGCAAGTAACCGGCGTACATCTTTTTGGCGATGGGACGGCGCTGACCGTCCTTAATCTCAATCTCTTCCTCAGTCGGCACGACAACGTCGAAAATTTTGTCTTTGACGTCCATCGTCTCAATTCGCTGTTCGAGATTCCTCTTTACCCGGTCTTCCTGACCTGAGTAGGTGTGGATGATGTACCAGCGGCCGCCTGGATCGATGACCGTTTGTTGCTCTGTGGTCATGACTCAGGCTCCGATGAGGAATTCAGCCAAACGGCCGAATCCGTAATCAATTGCGCCAAGAAACACGCCGAAAAACGCGGCGACGACTATGACGAGTATGGAGAGACGAGTCGCCTCTTGCCGGGATGGCCAAGTGGTGCGCCGTAGCTCAGCGAAGACTTCTATGAAAAACCGGAATACACCGCCCCTGGGGGCAGCGCCGGAAGATCGTATTGCTCGCTGTGCTGGTTGCCTGCTGGCCATATTTAATCTCTACCTGGTTTCTCGGTGCAACTGGTGACTACGGCAGCGTGAGCAGAACTTGTTCAGCTCAAGCCGCCCGGTGTTGTTGCGCCGGTTTTTGGAAGTGTGATACCTCCGCACCCGGCACTCCGTGCACGCCAGGGTTATAGATTCTCGGGGTCCGCCCTTAGCCATACGGCGGCCACTCCCTTGCACTCAGCCCCGCGAACGGGGTTTCACTTATGAGGACGCCATCATTTCTGATGGACTCCTCATATCGTTGGATTAGGTTCGGGACGTGCCACCGGATCGGCAAGCACGCCCCAAACAATTACAACTATTACTCGTCGATGGAGATGAAGACTCCAGAACCAACGGTCCTGCCGCCTTCACGAACTGCGAACCGAAGCTCTTCTTCCAGAGCCACCGGGTACATCAGCTCGACATCCATTTCGATGTTGTCACCGGGCATGACCATCTCAACGCCTTCCGGCAGCTGAATTTCGCCGGTCACGTCAGTAGTTCTGATGTAGAACTGCGGCTTGTATCCGGTGAAGAACGGCGTGTGACGGCCACCCTCATCCTTCGTCAAGACGTAGATCTGCGCTTTTGCCTTTGTGTGCGGTGTCAGGGTTCCTGGCGCACACAGAACGGCTCCACGTGAGATCTCTTCTCGGTCAACACCACGGAGAAGACAACCGACGGCGTCGCCGGGGAGGCCTTCTTCAAGCGTCTTGTGGAACATTTCAACACCGGTCACGGTCGTCGTGTTGGTCTCGCCAAACCCGACGATCTCGATAGTGTCACCCATCACGACCTTGCCGCGTTCGATTCGACCTGTGACAACTGTGCCACGGCCCTTGATGCCAAAAACGTCTTCCACCGGCATCAAAAACGGCTGGTCTACCGGCCGGTCCGGGATATCGATGTAGGTGTCGACTGCCTCAGTCAAACCTACGATGGCCTGGTTCCACTTGTTGTCCGGGTCATCGTAGTTCTCGAGTGCCTCAAGTGCACTGACCTGAACGATCGGAATGTCGTCTCCGGGAAACCCGTAGCTATCAAGCAGCTCGCGGATCTCCATCTCAACCAACTCCAGCAGTTCCGGGTCGTCCATCATGTCAACCTTGTTAAGGGCGACGACGATCTTCGGAACGTTCACCTGACGAGCGAGCAAGATGTGTTCACGGGTCTGGAGCATCGGGCCGTCTGGCGCCGCTACTACCAGGATCGCACCGTCCATCTGGGCGGCTCCCGTAATCATGTTCTTGATGTAGTCGGCGTGACCCGGGCAGTCGACGTGGGCGTAGTGACGGGTGTCCGTCTCATACTCCACGTGTGTGATTGCGATGGTTACACCACGCTCACGTTCCTCCGGGGCGTTGTCGATCTGATCGAAGGCCATCGCCTTCACTCTGTCATTTCTTGCTGACAGAACGCCGGTGATAGCGGCGGTCAACGTTGTCTTACCGTGGTCAACGTGGCCAATAGTGCCAACGTTTACATGCGGCTTGCTGCGGTCAAATACTTCCTTGGCCATTTACCCAAGTGCCTCCGGGCCTTCGAGTTACGATCGACTAACTAGTTGTTTTAACGAGGAGAGCTGGAGCCCACAACCAGGATTGAACTGGTGACCTCGTTCTTACCAAGAACGCGCTCTACCGCTGAGCTATGTGGGCCTCTCGTCGAGGTATAGAACGCGCTCTCTATAGACTGGTGCAGGGGGTAGGATTCGAACCTACGTAGCCGTACGGCGGCAGATTTACAGTCTGCTGGATTTAACCACTCTCCCACCCCTGCGCCAAACGGTAATTCTAACATTAACACCGCGGCATTGGGATCGGAAAGACGTAATTCGTAACCAACTTGCCCCAGTCAAGGCATCAAAATCGTCTTTTTGCGAGTTTTGGAGCCCCAGGGGGGATTCGAACCCACCGACCTGCCGATTACAAATCGGCTGCGCTGCCACTGCGCCACTGGGGCATATTGCCGGCCCTCACCCGACGTAGATTTATCGAACGACAGTGTCCTTATGGGTCACCTTTTGAATTTGGGACCATTTCAAGTACCAGCGCACGAACAGCCAATTTTGAAGGTATACGGCTCTGCGATCAAGTGGCAGGGATTACGCATCTGCACATGGCTGGATAGAATTGGCCCTCGCCAGAGCTCCATCAGCCTATCCTGAGCGCGGCCCGGGTCACCACGCGATGCTGGCAAGAGGTTTGGTTTAAGGGTAAGTAGTTCTACGTGCCCGTAAACTCGGCTCTCGGTTCTTGGATGCCTGGCGGCCCGTCAAGCAAGTTCAGATTCGTGCGCGCGCTTCGTCCCCGACGCGTCTCATGACTTCTGCTAGCGTCATTCCGTTTTTGATGGCAAGCGCCCGGCAATCTTCATATTCAGGAGAGATTCCGGCCACATCGCCAGCCACGCGTTTTATCTTGACACGCGCGGTGCCCAAAGACGTTTCCACTTCCATGATCTCGCGATCCGCTGTGTATCTCTCGATAACGCGGTGACGCACACCAAGTGTGGAGGTCTCACGCAGTATGACCATAGCGGTCCGAGCTGCGTCGTCTTCCTTGACCAGCACAGATAACAACACAGCAGGCCGGTTCTTCTTCATCTGGATCGGTGTCATCCACACGTCTAGAGCGCCGTCCTCAATGAGTCGCTCTTGAACGTATCCAAACCCTTCACCGCCCATGTCATCGATGTTGGTCTCTAACAGGGCAAGGCCACCTGTCAGCAATCCGCCTCCAGAAAGTCCGGAGTTTGTCTTCGTTTCACCGATCCAGAGTCCGAGAGCGTTTGGATAGTCGTCCGGATTACGTGAACCGGCACCGTATCCAATCTTGCTGACGCTTATCTCGGCCTGATCGAAGCTGGCAATTGAGGTTACGAGAGATGCGCCAGACGGCGTGACCGTTTCGCCCTTTGGCCCCCATTGGGTCGCCGACCGTATCGGCGCGTTAGCTGCCGCGTAGATCTGGGCTGTCGCCGGCGCGATACCGGGGATTCGGCCATGATCGCTCATAATAAAGCCGGTTCCGGCGGGGAACGGGCCTGCCCATATCTGTTCGATACCAAGCAAACGGAATCCGACGATAACGCCGACGATATCGACTAGTGTGTCGACTGTGCCTAGCTCGTGCGGCGTCAGGTGATGCCGGTCCACGCCATGCACCACCGACTCCGCGTCGGTAAGCCGGTCTAACACCTCAATCGATTTTATACGTACTTCTTCAGGCAGACGGGAAGACTCAATCGTGTCTGATAGCTCGTCCCACCCACGCCTGCGTTGACCTTCGTCATCAAGGTCTACATGTAAAAGAGTGCAATTCAGCGCGCCGCGGGACACCTGTTCTGACCGAAGAGAGTAGCCGCCAATATCCATCAGGGCCAACTCTGATCGCAGATCGTCGATCGATAGACCGACATTGATGAGCGCACCCAGCAGCATGTCGCCGGAGGCCCCGCCGATCATGTCGATGTACGCGGTTTTCATCGTGAGTACATGCCGTCAGTGGTCGTCAAAAACGGAATCCTGAACTTTTCCGGAGACGCTATGAAAGGCCGTCGCTCTTCTTCGCCTGAGCCGCCGACACTCCGATAGCCTCATTCATGGAACCGGACCTGAACCCTGCCAAATCCATTGTCACGTAGAGGTAACCAGCCTCACGGATTTTCTTCACGATGGTGTTCCTGGTTTCCTCGTCTATAAGTGACGCTAGATCTTCTACCGGTACCTCTATACGGGCAACCTCGCCGTGATGGCGCACCCGTAGCTGTCGGAAACCAGCCTGTCTTAGGCCCCGCTCAGCTTTTGCTATCTGGGTCAGGGCCTCAACAGTCACCATCGTGCCGTAGGGAATTCTCGAAGCGAGACATGCCTGCGCGGGTTTGTCCCAGACCGGCAGATCCATCTCCTTTGAAAGCGCTCGGATATCGGCCTTCGTGAGTCCTGCTTCTACCATGGGACTTCGCACTGTGAAATCGCGCGCCGCTTCCAGACCGGGCCGAAAATCACCGAGATCGTCAGCGTTTGTGCCGTTTGCGACCTGGTCCCAACCCTCGGATCGAGCGATATCTATCAGGTGTGTGTACAGCTCGGTTTTGCAAAAGAAGCATCGTTGAAGATCGTTGGCCGCGTAGCGGGGATCATTGATTTCGTCTGTAATAATTACGCGATGGTTCCAGAGCTGCTTTTCAGCAAGATCAACGGCATCTATGAGCTCATCTTCGGACAGACTCGGGGAATGAGCGGTGATGGCGATCGACTTGTCGCCGAGCGTCTCTTGCGCAACGGCGGTCAGAAAAGCGCTGTCTACGCCCCCGGAATACGCCACGATCAACGAGCCGTAACCGCGCAATATCTCGGTCAAGCGCGCGCGCTTTTCGGTCAGCGTCAATTCAATTGTTGGGCTTACCGGTCTCGCCGGGGTGCTTGTCATCGGTCACTCCTCAGAATCTCGGGAGTAGTCGATCATAACTTCAAGCGCTCAGGTCGGATACCACTCTCGATTCCCCGTAGTGTAACCCGTTAGCTTGCCGTGGCAGAGCTATGCGAACGGCTTCTGCGAGTGTGGGAATCCCGGGGTTGACTTTAAACTTCCCTGAATTTTGGGAATTGTTGCTCGTACACGAAGGAAGAAGACATTCTTGGAACCCCAACCGCTCTGCTTCAGATCGCCTACGATCTGCCTGCGGAACGGCTCTTAACTCTCCGGAAAGGCCGATCTCTCCTGCCGCCGCCAGCCCGGGATCTACGGCTACATCGAGGAGACTGGATGCGATTGCCAGTGCCACCGGGAGGTCTGCAGCCGGTTCGGTGAGTCTCATCCCGCCGGTTACGCTGACGATCACGTCCTGCGATGCCAGAGGTAAACCGACTCTCCTCGCCAACACCGCCACTACCTGATTCATACGTGCGAGATCGATGCCTGTGGCGACACGTCTTGCCGTTTGGCCCCCGGAGGGCGCGGTCAAAGCCTGAACCTCGACTATAAGCGGACGAGTACCCTCGATAACAGCGGCCACCGCCGTCCCCGGCGCTGGTTCGGGCCGGAGTGACCGGTCGGTCAAAAGAGACTTTGAGGGGTCCGTGACCTCTAACATGCCCTTTGCTTTCATTTCAAAAACGCCGACCTCATTGGTATGGCCGTATCTATTTTTGATGCCGTGAAGGGTGCGGAGGCTGTTGGACGGATCACCAGACAACTGCAAAACAACATCCACCGTGTGTTCCAGAACGCGTGGTCCTGCGACCGAGCCATCTTTCGTTACATGCCCCGCAAGGATTAGAGGTATCCCTGACGTCTTAGCGCAGGTGGTCAATCTTCGAGCGCTCTCTCGAACCTGGCTGACGCTTCCTGCCGAGCCGGGAATTTCCGGTGCAGTCACTGTCTGTATTGAATCGATCACTACCAGGCTGGGCTTGAGGATATCGATGCGCGCGGTGATGTTGTCCACATCGTCCGTGCTGAGCAGGAAAATGCGGTCACCAGTTATGCCTAGCCTGATAGATCGCATCCGGATCTGGTCGGCGGACTCCTCCCCGGAGACATACAGAACTGGTCCGTGTTGTACGGCGACTGCTGCGGCGGTCTGAAGCAACAGAGTCGATTTGCCAACACCCGGCTCGCCGGACAGCAGCATTACCGAACCAGAGACTGCTCCACCTCCCAGCACGCGGTCGAACTCGCCTATCCCAGTGACCAGTCTCTTAGACGAATCAACCGTAATCTGAGACAACTGGATTGGTTCGATCGATGAATATGGATTGAGTTGTTCACGTCCGTCTCCGACCAACGTTCGAGTATCGTTGGCCCCCTGTTTCTTTCGGGGCTCCACGAACTCATTCAACGCGTTCCATGCGCCACAACGGGAGCAACGACCCTCCCAGCGCTGGAAGCGAGTCTCGCACTCCGAGCAGATGTATACGGTCTTCACGTCGCTTCGTGGCAATCCAATGACCCCTGACCTGTATTCGCTAAAGGTGTTTCAGGAGTATCCGTTTTACCAACCTGACCGACAACGACCCGGCGTCACACCCCTTCGAGTATTCGATCAGATACATCAGGGCTTTAAAATGCTTTCCAGAAAGTTTTCCCTTCGTTGCGCACTATTTTGCCAATACTTTTGTCGATCCCGAGGTGGCCCGAGAAGACCACCCAGTTTTCACGCTCTGCTCGCCCAAGAAGTTTCTGGCGTGATCTTGTGGATATGGTCGTGTCCCAATCAAATACCGGACACCAATCCTGCTCCGAAATTTGTGCCACGTTGTGGAATAGATCTCCGGTGATGACGCCGGTCTGGCCGTTGGATTCAACCAGCACACACTGATGGCCAGGTGTGTGGCCGTTGGTCGGCAATGTAGAAACGCCGGGCATGATCTCGTGAACGCCGGAAACTAGATCAAGGACTTTCAGGGTTTCGAGCGGCTTTACAGAGTGATCGAACGCATCGTTTGAGTTCTCAGGTTGAGAGTAGTGATCCCAGTCCGCCCGCGGGATCAGGTAACGGGCGTTTGGAAAGGTGGCTCTCGCCGAATCACCGTCATATGAGACGTTCCAGCCTATGTGATCTCCGTGTGTGTGCGTGATTACCACGAGTCCTATTTCTTCGGGGCTCACACAGAGTGCGTTCAAGCTATCGATAAGCTCGCCCGGGTTTCCCGTGTGATCGTGTGGACCCGGGCCCATTCCCGTATCTACAAGTATGGACGGTCCACCATTAGATGAGCGAATCAGGTGGCCTCGCCACTGTGATCGGTAGAAGCCATCCGGGTCTAACGCGAAATCCCGGTATGGGTCCCATGCCGTCCCTGGAACTTCTGAGTAGATTTCGGATGGATTCCGATCCATACCCTGATGATCTTGGACGGTTGTGATCTCAAACTCGCCGATACTCAGACTTGTGGACATGGCCGACTCCGTCAGATTGTGATTAGAAATGCAAATGTTTGAAATCACAATTGCACGAGTTTGCAATAAAGAACTCTAACGCGATGTGCCGGAGAGAGCAGGGCACCGCCCGAAGACAAGAAGAGGGAGCCAAGGGCTCCCTCTTCTTATTTATCCGTTATTGATCCTGAACCTGTCTACTCGGCGTCGGCCGTTACAGCCTCCTCGCCCTCTTCGTTAGAGGTCGATTTGCCCTTGGATTTAGGCGTCGTTACCGTCACGCCGCCTTCCTCTTCTATATGCAACTCTACGAGGTCGCCCGCAGTGAATGCCCCGGCAAGGAGTTCGTCGGACAGTCGGTCCTCGATCTTGTCCTGGATCAGACGGCGGAGCGGGCGTGCACCAAAAGTCGGGTCGTAACCTTTCTCTGCGAGCCAGTCCTTTGCTCCGTCCGTAACCTGAAGCACCATGCCCTTTTCAAGTAACTGGGCACGAACCGTTTCCAGCATCAGGTCGACAATTTCGACGATGTGGGTCTTTGTCAGCGGGTGGAAGACCACGGTGCCGTCAAGCCGGTTTAAGAATTCGGGCCGGAAGAAGCGCTTCACCTCTTCCATGACCTTGTCGGCCATGCGCTTGTAGCGCTCGTCACTTTGCGACTCATCAAGTTCGCTCACCCGGCCAAACCCGAGCGTGGTGTCACGCTTGATCAGGTCTGATCCGAGGTTGCTAGTCATGATGACAACAGTGTTGCGGAAGTCCACTTTTCGACCTTTAGAGTCGGTCAGGTGACCATCTTCAAAGATCTGAAGCAGAATGTTGAACACATCCGGGTGCGCCTTTTCGATCTCGTCGAGCAAGATCACGGAGTATGACTTCCGCCGCACAGCCTCAGTCAGCTGTCCACCTTCGTCGAACCCGATATACCCGGGAGGCGCACCCACCAGTCTCGCAACGGTGTGACGCTCCATGAATTCAGACATGTCCAGTCGCACCATGGCGTCTTCCTCACCGAACATGAATTCAGCGAGCTGTTTCACAAGGTGGGTTTTTCCGACACCCGTCGGGCCAAGGAACATGAATGCACCGATCGGGCGAGCAGGGTCTTTGATTCCAGCACGTGCGCGTCGGACGGCCTTAGCGACTAAAGAAATCGCATCGTCCTGTGCGATGACATGCTCGTGAAGAGAATCTTCCATGTGAATCAAACGTTCTGTTTCCTCGACACCCAGGCGGGTAACGGGGATGCGCGTCCACATGCTTACGATTTCAGCGATGTCTTCATCTGTGACTTCTTTGGCGTCCGGCTTCTCTGCATCCCATGCGGCTTGAAGCGTTTCGACCTGCGTGGACAGTTTCATTTCACTGTCCCGCAACTCAGCTGCGCGTTCGTACTGCTGGTTTGAGATGGCTTCATTCTTGTCCGACCGAACACTTTCCAACTCCTTGGAAGCCTCTTTGAGCTCCTTGGGCTGGACACTGTTCTTGATGCGGACACGAGAAGATGCCTCATCAATCAGATCGATCGCCTTGTCCGGCATGTGCCTGTCAGGGATGTATCTGAGAGCGAGCGATGCCGCCGCACGCAGAGCTTCATCCGTAATGGCGAGGCCATGGTGCTCTTCGTACTTGCCCTTGATGCCACGGAGGATGTCCACGGTGTCTGTAATATCTGGTGGGTCCACGGTCACTGGCTGGAACCGACGTTCCAGTGCCGGATCTCGTTCAACGTATTTCCGGTAGTCGTCCAGGGTCGTCGCACCGATCGCCTGTACTTCACCGCGAGCGAGCGCAGGTTTGAGGATGTTGGCGGCATCGACAGCCCCTTCCGCCGCACCGGCCCCAACCATCGTGTGCATCTCATCGATGAACAACACACAGTTGCCAGACTGTTGGAGTTCGTTGATTACCTTCTTGAGGCGTTCTTCAAATTCGCCACGGTACTTCGTGCCAGCCACAAGAGAGGCCATGTCCAGCGTCACTACACGCTTGCCCGTGAGGGTAGGTGGGACGTCGCCAGACTCAACCATCTGGGCCAGCTTCTCTACGATTGCAGTTTTACCGACGCCGGGTTCGCCGATCAAGACAGGGTTGTTCTTGGTCCTACGGCTCAAGATCTGAACCACACGCTCCACTTCCTCTTCTCGACCGACAACCGGGTCAAGCTTGCCTTGCCGGGCCCATTCCGTCAGGTCCACACCCAGCTCATCTAGAGTTGGGGTGCGAGTGCCAGTCTGGGCCTGGCCTCCGCCTTGCTGTCCGCCGCCCTGCGCAGATTGCTCTGGGATTCGGGCCGTTTCTGCACGGACCTTGTCCAGAGAAACGCCGAGACTCTCTAGGACGCCAGCGGCGACTCCTTCACCCTCACGCATCAATCCGATGAGGAGGTGGTTGGTACCGATGTAGTGGTGGTTGAGCCGACGAGCCTCGTCGACCGCCAGCTCAATTACCTTCTTCGCGCGCGGCGTAAGTCCGATTTCACTGGACGAGGGTCGTTCACCGCGGCCGATAATAAATTCGACAGCGGAGCGAACTTTAACAAGCTCGACGTTCAGATTCGAAAGGACCTGCGCGGCCACACCTTCGGTTTCTCTTACAAGA
>JAAZYK010000068.1 GCA_014239685.1 Dehalococcoidia bacterium
GGAGGTCGTTCGCGATCTGACCCGACATCAAATCGAAAAGCTCATCGACGATAGATACGGTGCCGCCGACCTGAACAGCGTTCTCAAGAGCGCGATGCAGAAACTCCCCAAGCCAGATCAGGCTATCCTGAAATCGGAAGAGGAGAGTCTTTTACACGACGAAACAGAGTTGGTGGACAACTCTGTTGATTATCGTTTTGCCGGGGTGACGGTGCACCGACTATAAATGGGCAGGATGGTGCTGACCGAGTTGCTGTTTTGTGTCCAGGCACATGCCTAGTCGATAATAGCCTCTTGGATGATTTTTGCGAAATCCCCCCCGCCGCGCGGCTGTTGCAGCATGAGCACGCCAACCAACTCGTTTTCGGGATCCGTCCAGGATACCGTACCGGCCGCGCCGCCCCAGCCGAAAGCGCCTTTCTCTCGGCCATTGGCTGCGGCGATCGGATCCAGCGTGACAGAGACAGCGTATCCGAAACCCATCCCCTTCGCTCCCTTGCCTGAGGTCGAAAAGAGGTCACCAACCTGATTGCTGCCCATCATCTTTACGCTGGCCGGACTCAACAATCGGCGCCCAAAAAGCTCGCCTCCATTGAGCAGCATCTGTTCGAAATGAAGAAAATCTTCGACTGTACTGACAAGCCCGCCGCCGCCCTTCTTCTTGAGGTCATTCCACAAGATTACTTTCGATACCTTTTCGCTCGGTACATGGAAATACGTGTTATTCATCTCCAGCGGATTGAACACCCGTTCCTGCATGAATTCATGGAATGGGGTTCCAGAAACTATTTCGATGATGCGTGGCAATACACTATGGATGCCCACATTGCCGTAGACCCACTGCGTCCCGGGTTGGAAAATCAGCGGCGCCTGAGCGAGCTTGCGAATGTAGGTCGCAAGCGAATCCTCTTTGCTGCGCTTGATTCCACCGCCCGTGAGACCAGATGTATGCGTGAGCAAATGGTGAATAGTCACAGGCGTCTCGAGAGGTACGAGACGCGGCGCTGGAACATCTCCCTTGCCCTTGTTGGCCTTGTCCCATTTTTTACCCTTGTTGCTCTTGTCCCATTTCTTACCCTTGTTGTCGCCTTCTCCTTTGCTCCACGCTTTCTTGCCTTCCCCTTTCGCCGGTTTGGCTGAGACCGCTACTTTCTGTTCGGCGAATTCGGGGATGAATTTCGATATGGGATCACTCAGACTGATCAGCCCTTCGTCAACTAACATCAGCGTGGCAACGCCTATCACGGGCTTCGCCGAGGAGGCCATAATGTATAAGGCATCGGGCTCCATGACACGGCCCTTTTCGACATCCATTTCGCCATGCGTCGAGAAGTGAACTACCTTGCCGCGTCGGGCTACAATCGTGGCCCCGCCCTGGATACGCGCGGCGTCGATTTGTTCCTGCATCATTTCATCGATACGACTCAAGCCTTCGGTCGACATACCGACCGACTCCGCCTTGGCCAGCGGCATCTTTGTGGGGGTATGCATCGGTTTCGCCGACAATCCAGAAATCGGCAAAACCAAATACAGTGAAATGGCAAAAAGGACAGGTGTAGCGTTGATTTTTGGTAACACGTTCATGGTTGAAGTCTCCTTTGAACCAGGGTTATTCGGGCCAGAAGCCGCAGGCTGAAGACGCCGCTGGCTAGTTAGGGCGTCGCCGTGCCATTAAAGAAGGTGGTCGCCTGATCAAATGCATCGGTGCCAATTTCAATACCGATCAAACGGCCGGGAATGTCGTCGAGTGGCGGGTGGATCCCGCCCCAGATGCGCGACAGGCTGCATTGATCGGATGCATCGCGGTATGTCGCCCACTCCAGCGTCATACTGGCAGACGGTCCGTCCTCGAACACAAGAAAGTCACCCTCCGTGACCTCAAACCGGCTCATGCCACCTGGAAAGAACGGATCGCCCGTTAACGCGGTCAAGACCTCAGCCGCGGCGCGCGAGTAAGTCGAATGCCCGGAAACGTATCCGGCAAACGGCGGCGTGACGAAGCTTGGCCGTTGGTACGGCCACCAGTTCTCAGCTAGAATCCAATCCACACCGGCTTCGTCGGTGTCCGGATCGTCAATGTAGTCAGGGCCGCGCCACGCCAGCACTTTGATCTTGCCGATGTGCTCGTTACCGTCACCCGCCAGCGGATCGCCGGTCTCGACCAGTTCGATGTAACCTGGCACCAGCGTAATGCCGTCGATGTGATAGGACGCCATGCCCGGCTCACTACTCTGCCCCCGGTCCGCCATGGCACGAATCGACGAGATAGGACGGATATAGTCGTACCAACCCTTTATTCCCCATGCCGTGACCGCCGCATCGTGCATCGCTCCGCCCAATGTAAAATAGGTTTTGACATCCCACTCGAGTCGGTCCAATTCCTGGCCGGCCCCCCCACCCATGCGTCGCTCCAATAACGGGTGATCGTTGACCACGTTGGCGAGCACGAACCAATGTCCCGGTGGCGTTTCCGACTCGGGGCCGTCCGCCCAGAATTCTGCGAGCACACGCGCATAGTCGCCGCGTGCCACGAGTTGTGGGGTATACGGTTCGCCCGTCGCCGGGTTCGCCGCATAACCGATACTGCCGTCACCACCCTGCAGAGTGTCGTAGAACGTATCGTAATCAGTGAAATCCGTCGGGTATGTCGTGATATTGCCGAGATTGGCCGGTGAGATATCGATCATCACCCCGTCACTGGGATCCAGGTGTGACGACCAGATCGAGACCAACGAAAACGCCCATTTGTAATGATCTGCGAGGGCGCCATCGAAGGTCGGTGGCGGACCGGGATCGTGGTATACGAGGTAATCGAAGCCGTCGCGTTGATACGTTGTCAGATCCTGGGGCGATAGCGCAAACGGCACCACTTGACCCCATTCCGGACCCAGAAACTCGGGCGAATCGCTGATCGGATTACCGGACTGATCAATGAACTCGACCAGTGACAATGGCTGCCACCGATTCAGATCCGTAATGTCAGGATTACCCGGTTCCGCCGGTTCCAGCGGCGCGTTCACCGGCTCATAGAACTGATTTGCGTAATCGTCCGCTTCGTAAGCGCCATCGGCGAAACCGAAATCGATAAAACATTGCGCGATATGGTTGCCCAGCGCCGCAGCAGAGCCGCTCGTGTAATCGCTGTCTTCATCATCCACATCGTGGCCGAGCGCACTCATGAGCGTTTCGGCATCGCGTCTAATCGTGCTCGACCCTGGTGAATTGGCAAATCGATGGCGGATGAGGCGATAGGTCGCATAGCTCAGCGCCGTATTTCGTGCTGCCTCGACTTCTGCCGGTTCGGGTATCGCGTCAAAATCACACGTGACACCGGCACGCGTACGCCCTAACAACCACGGCACATCCACACTCGCGTAGGCGCTCCAGGCGTCATACATCGCGGACGATGTATGAAAAAGGTTGCGCGCATGAACTGTGGGCCGGGCAAAATCGTTGCGAATCGCCTGCAGCAAAACCTCATTCCAACTCCGCGCGACCGACACGTCGGCACCGGGCGCAATACCCGGCACGTAATTCGCAGCAATCGAGACTGTACCGCCCGGCATCATGAACTGCGTAGCGGCGCTCGTCGGATCGGCAAACGTCCCGCCACCTGTGCTCGTCCAGTGCGAAAAGTAGTACCCTTCCGCCGGCTCATTGGCTTGCACAGGCACAATGTCGCCAATATCATAAACGCCGCCTCCCACGCCTTGCGTCACGATCAGATTCAAATTGACCCCGCCCTGCATAATCTCCACGCGCTGATCGACTTCAACGTTCTCGACCCGACTGACGATGGAGCCGGGACCGGGCCAGGCAATGTCAATCGACAAAATCAGGTCATCGGCCCCAAGTCCGAAGTGTAGGGTCGACGGCGCTTGTGACAGGTATGCCGTTCCGAGATAGACCTCCTGTACCTGACTCCCCGACGCCGTGGTGACTGTTACACGTGCGCCGACGGCTTCGGCATTGGCATCGGTGCCAACCAGGTCGATGGCAATATAATGATTAGCATTGTCGATCTCATTCTTGAAGATCGTGGGGGACGTGCCGTTGTTGGCAATGAATATGTCGACTTTGCCATCGCGGTCGTAGTCCGCGCAGACAACCCCACGGCCCTGATCAGTGTGCGTTATCCCCATTTGCGACGCCCGCTCGGTAAACGTGCCATCGCCATTCGACATGAACAAGCGTGATGGATCGTCCTCGAACTTCGCGCGCGACTGGTGCCCATTGGTGTGAAAAATGTCCGAGTGGCCGTCGTTGTCGAAGTCGGCAAAACAAGTTCCCCAGCCCCAATCACCTTCGCGCACGCCTGCTTCGTCCGTCACGTCCTCGAAATTGCCCCGACCATCATTGCGATATAGACGGTTGCCAGATCCATTGTTCGCAGTCTCCGGATCCCAGATACTCGTGACAAACCAATCCATGTCGCCGTCCCGGTCGTAGTCCGCTACCGCACCACCCATGCCATTCTCATCCGAGATGACGTCCATGGTCTGATCGACGAAAAGATCGCCGCCCACTTCGTTTTCCAACACCTGGCTCAACTCGAAGTCACTGGCAAGCAACAGGTCCACATCGCCATCTGCATCGATGTCGGTGAGCAGTGGCGTGAACGAGTATTCAGACTCGAAGTTGTTGCCGGAACGACCGATCTCTATCGGGATCCGAAAACTTTCGTCTGTATAGGTCCCGCCACCATGGTTCACCCACAGATACTCCGTTTGACCATCAATTATACCGGTTCCCCAATGTGCGAAAATCAGGTCCAGATCACCGTCGTTGTCGTGATCCGCAGCCGCCATGGAATACGTCGCTCGGTTATGCGATATGGATGTGGCGTCATCACCATCGACAAAGGCACCCGTCTGGTCGTTCATGAATATCTCGACGCCCTCGTACTGGGCGGAGAGAAAGTCCTTCCATCCATCGCCGTCAAGGTCGACAAAATAGCCCGCCAAATCCATGCGGGTGATGTCGAGGCCATTGTTGGTCCGCGCATTGAAACGTGTCCCGTCGAAACTGTAGAGCTTGCCGAGGGTGCTGTGTCCATGGGCGACGAACAACTCCAGCATGCCATCCTTGTCGATATCAACCAGCGCCAGTCCCCCGCCTAACTCCTGGGCTTCAGATTGCGCGCCATCACCGACGATGGCGTTGTAGCACAAGCCCAGCTCAGTCGTAACGTTTCTGAACGACGCTCCGCTGCCACTGCTCTTGCAATGCGCTGGCCCCGATCCACCGCCGGCGGCCGCCGGGGCGGTGATCACGACCCGTTGGTCGACCGCAACATTGACTAAACTGCTGGTTACGCGTTCTGCGCTGGGCGCGCCCGGCCAGGCGACATCGATGCGGGTGACTACCTGATCCTCACCCAGGCCGAAGTGCAGCGTCTGCGGGCCCTGCGACAGGTACCAGGTACCGAGCTGGACCTCCTGGGTCTGCTCACCGGTAGCCGATGTGATCGTGACGCGTGCACCGATCGCATCCGGGTTGGCTCCGGCGCCCACAAGATCGACCGCAAGATAATGACTGGTGTTGTCCGTTTCATTGAGGTACGCATTGGGCGCGGCACCGTTGTTGCTGATCAGAACATCGACCCTGCCGTCCGCGTCGATGTCTGCGCAGATGACTCCCCGACCCTGGCCGGTGTGGTCGATACCAAACGCCGCCGCACCATCGTTAAAACCACCCACGCCATCGGCCATAAACAACCGTGTTGCATCGTTCGAATACCGCTCCGAATCAACGAAGCCATTGGTAACCAATAGATCCGCGTGCCCGTCGTTATTAAAATCGGCAAAACAGCTGCCCCAGCCCCAATCGGCATTGCGCAATCCGGTCAGGTCGGTCACATCTTCGAAGTTACCGAGCCCGTCGACATTGCGATACATGCGATTGCCCGTATCGGTGCCGACGTCATCACCCGTTAGGTTGTGGATACTGGAAACAAACCAATCCAGGTCGCCATCCCGATCGTAGTCTGCAACCGTTCCGCCCATACCATTTCTATCGGAGATTACATCCGTCGTAGCATCGACGAATTGCAGGCCTGCCTCGTTGCGCAAGACCTGACTCGATTCGGAGTCACTGGCGAGCAACAAGTCGGGGTAGCCGTCGTCATCGATGTCGGCAAAGGTCGGGGTAAATGAAAACTCGGCAATGTCGGAACCGTCGAATTCCGCGCTGCTGGTGATGGCGACCCGGTCGCTGACATCCGTGAACCTGCCTGTGCCATCGTTCTGCCACAGATACTCGGTCAGTGCACTGCGATCCACTATCCCGCCCCAGTGCGCAAAAAACAGGTCGAGATCGCCGTCCAGATCGTAGTCGGCAGCCGCCATCGAGAAGGTAAAGCGCTGATGGGCGATTCCTGAAGCCGCAGTCGCCTCGACGAAACTCCCAGTCCCGTCATTCCTGAACACCTCGACCGACTCATACTGAACCGACACGAAGTCCTTCCAACCGTCAGCGTCCAGGTCGACGAAATAGCCGGCCCGTTCCATTTCCTTCGGTGCAATGCCTTTGTTTCCTGGCAACTCGACAAATCTGCCATCAACAAAGGTAAAAAGTCTGCCCTTCTTAATGCTGCCCGGAGTGACGTAGAGCTCGAGGTTGCCATCGTTGTCGATGTCGTCCAGAGCCAGACCGCCGCTTTGGACCGTCTGTTCATTGGAATCTTGAGGATCGTTTGGGTCCGCGACGACGTCGTAGTTGAGACCGAGGTTGCTGGTGGCGTCACGGAAGGTGACCGTGGGTTGGCTGGCACCACCAGCGTCGACTCCCCCAGGATTCGGCGTGGCGGCCGCAACCTCCCCTCCACCACCTCCACCACCTCCACCGCAGCCGCTCAATAGCAACAGAGCGACAACACTGAGGATAGGTTGGAGATTAGTCATGTGAATAGGAAAAGTACTCCCGCAAACCAAAACGCACCGCCTAAGCAGTGCGTTCCGTTAAACCCTCTGGCGCTACATCTGCCAGGTAAAGTGCATGCCGATCTCTCGGGGTTCCACAACAGTACCCCATGGCGCTGCTGTTCCCTCGCGTGGCGACCAGTTATGCAGCGCGGCCTCATCCAGCGCGTTCTGCACATAAAACGTGACCGTATACGCCTGGCTTGGCGAACGCCAGTTGGCACGTAGATCCACCCTTACATACGCATCCAATGCGTAGGCGTCGAAGTTAGCCCGCTCGACGTATTTCTCGCCGGTGTAAGTGGCTGTGGCCAGCAATTCCAGGCTCCCGTTGTCACCCGACAACGGGGTGTCGTAGACAGCGGTCAGTGAGCCCTTGTGTTCCGGGCTGGCCGGAAGTTGGTTGCCACCATATTCCACCGGTGTGCCATCTCCCATAATCCACGTGAATGTTTGGTTACCGTCTGCATCAAGGTAAAAAACCTGCGCCCATGCCGCATCTGCTCCTGGGATTGCGTAAGGATATGCCGATGCATAGTCACCCACGCTGGAATCCAACCAGTTGTAGAAACCGCGTACGGTCAAACGATCAGATATTCTCCAGGCGCCTTCGAGCTCGATACCCTGAATCTCAGTTCCCGAGATTGCAGAGTTTTCGCCGGTGTATGGTCCTCCCCCGGGATTCTGCAACTGTTCCGCTTCGGTACGAAGACGAGACGCGTATACCCAATAGTTGTCAAAGTCCTGGTAGAAATAGGTAGCCGACAACTGAACTGCACCGTCAAAGTACAATCCCTTAATGCCCGTCTCGTAGTTGGTCATTTCCTCCGAGTCGAAGGAATAATCCGCCCCGGTCAGGTTGCCATAGCCGCCGATGCCACCGGCACGATAGCCCGTGGAGATCCGGCCGTAGATCAACCGGTCTTTGGGTGTTCGATACTCAACGCCGACATTCCAGGTGGTGTCGCCCCACTCCACGCCGTTCTTTGCCTCGAATCCGGTGATATCACCGTCGCGAACACCGATAGCAATAAGAGCGACGCCATCGTTACAAACGTCCGCGGTGCAAAAACCGGAGCCGTCGCTCTCTACCGCAACTGGGTAGCCGTAGGCAACGTTACCTCTGCTTCGCGACTTTTCGTCCGAGTCGTCGCGCACACCGGCGAAGACTGTCCACGACTCATTGAAGTCGTACTCGGCGTTGAAATAGAAGCCCGTCGTCTCATAGTCGACGCCACCGTAGAAGGCCCCGTTCTGGCCCATCGGGTTCGCCTCAAAGCTCGGATCTCCAGTGTTGGAGAAACTCGTCAGCTCGGGAGAGCCCGGACAGGCATAAACGGAGCCACCGGTAGAAGTCACGGCCATAGCAGCCGAATTGGTGTAAATGCCAGCCAGTAATTGGCTGCCCTCTAGAAGCCCACCGGCACCCACGAGCCCGGGAAGCATCGCGTTACACGCGGCCGACGTGTCGGTAAAAGCCCAATCGTTGGAGCCGGAGCCGAACTCGTAGCCTTGCCAGATGTACGGCTCTTCACCTTCAATGTAGACTGCGCCCATTGTGAAGTTGAAATCCCCGTCGAAGTTGGAGTAAAAGCTGATTTCATGGCTCGTCTGTTCGGAGAAGAAGATATAGTGCGAACGGCTATCGAGGAAGGACCCATTCCCGCCACCATCAAGCGCACAGTACGGACTGCTCTGACCCTCGGTCAGCTGCCCGCTCAATACTTTCGGATGGTTGAACGGACAGACACCGCCACCGGCCCGACTCAATTGGTCGCTGTCGTTCAAGCTATCTTGTATGACATCACGCCAGCCAAATTTGTAGTTAACCGTTAGCTCTTCAGTCAACGCAAACGTGACATCCAACGACGCATCCTCTGAAGCATTGTCGGTATATATTGGCGCGTTGAGGGAAACCTCTTGTCGCAATTCATCGGCGTTACATATGATGCTCATTTCGTCACGGGTGCCATCCGAATTGACGTTTGAACATCCTGCTACCGATGGCGACGCTTGTGTACCGAAGAAGGGATTGCGCTGGCATTCTGCAAGCCCGGTAACGGGATTGACCGGACAATTGGGCGTCATCCCACCCGCACCGTCGGGGACCATGATGAATTCATCTACCGTATTGCGCGATGCCAAAGGCAGGGACACGCGTGGCGTTCCTGTATCCTTTTGATTGGAATATCTGGCAAGAACATCCCAACGATCATTCTGCCATCGCAACTGCGGTCTAAAGATGGTCTGATCCGGCTCGCCACCGTCAGGACCGAGGCCCAGGTTAGGGATGTTGCCATCGCCGGTCATATGGCTGGCACCTAAGCGGTAGCTGAAGCCTGAATCGCTGATGGGCCCACCGAACGCGATGCGATAACGTTGCGTGGAAATATCGTTGATTTCCGCACGAACCAGCATGTCGAACTCGTCTGTGGGCTTTTTGGTATGGAAGTTAATGGAGCCTGACATCGCGGCTCGGCCGCCGGTGGTTCCCTGGGGACCACGCGCGACTTCAACACGCTCTACATCGAATAGACCATCAGTGCCGTAAGTCTGGTCGGTATAGACCCCATCGATGTAGACCGCGACGGATGTATCGCTGAAGAAGTTCACGGTTCGCTCGGACCCGATACCGCGCATATAGAAGTGATCGTCCTCACCCTTACCACCACCCTGAGTTCGATTACCCATCTCGAGGCCGGGCACCAGGTTGACCAGATCATCGGCATTTTCCATACCGAGTTGTTCGATCATTGCTTCATTGAAACCGGTGACGCTCATGGCTCGATCGAGGAGGTTCATGTCGCCCCGTTCACCCTGAACGATAACTTCTTCAATGTACTTACTGTCTTCTTCGCTTTCCGCCGCATAGGCGCTTGGCAATGCCAAACTCAGTGCCACGCCCATGGATAAGACCTTTAATGTTTTCTTCATGCCAGACCCCTTAATGAATCGCTAAAATGAAACCCCTAAATCCTTTGATTTGTGACTTGATTACACTTGCCTCAAAACAAACTTAGGCCAAGCTCAAATATTTTGCAATTTCGGCCGAGAAGGAGTCTCCCCAAAAAAATCGGACATCCTCGATCGCCCCTCAGTGGCTTTGCCCATGACGTTGATAGCGATAACAACGTTCAGCAAGGGTATTCGTCGACGCGACGGCACACAACGATGGTCTGCCAGGGTGCTGCTGAGGCAACTGCATTTCTTCTCAGATGAGGCTCAGTTGCGGCCTTGGACCGAAAATTGGGTGACTTTTGACTGCGGGGTTTTGTCAGACCCTGCCGCGACAGGTAAGATCACGCCTTCTTATCCCACTTGGCCCCAGTTGGCCCCAGTTGGCCCCACGATGATAATGCGAGGTGGACGTTGGACG
>JAAZYK010000069.1 GCA_014239685.1 Dehalococcoidia bacterium
CATCGAGCCCTTTAGCGAACACCCAGCCAACAGGTGACCAGCCGGCAACCCCAGGGTTGTAGAACTTGGAGTCTGCAGGATTGAGCTCTGTAGCGCCTATCCGTGCGCCTTCGATCAGGAATCCTGTGAGTAGGATCAGCCCGAGGTAACCAAGCACGAATGCGTTGTCGGAGTAGGAGTGGAGCCGGTTTGGCCGGACAACGTAGCGCCGAAAGGCCGCCATCGACAGTCCGATGGTCGCCAACACGCCGCCAAAAATGTCCCATACGAACCCGGCAGCGATCCGGTACTCGACCGTCGGGAACTCACGATTCAGGTACTTCTCAACGTTGAACTCGATCGCCGCGACCGTGGTCGCGAGGAGGAGGATCATGAAGCCCCAGAAGATGGAGAAATGCATGATCCCCGGATAAAGTTCGCGCTTCACGAATTTTCGGTGGGCCAGGAGGTCGACCACACCAAGCCCGACGAATTCTCGAACTCGTGGTCCCATCGGGCCGAAATCCTCAACGGGCTTACCGAGCCGCCACATCAGAGAACGGCGTCGGATGCCGTACACGATGGCGGCGACGATGATGGGGGCGGCCAGGTAAACGAGGATGGCGGGCAGCGGGTACCCGATGTTCCAAAAATCCTCACGTCCGGCAGGCATTCACAATCCTTGTAATCAACTAGTGCGAAATTTGTTATCTAAACCAAGACACGTGCACACCGCAGAGGAGAGTCACTATGCGCCCACGTTCGTCCTTTGAATGTCTCAGGATACGGGCGAAATAGTCTAATTCGGTCTGCCCGTATACGGGACATCACGCGAGCATCGTCTTAGAAGCGAAGCGTACTCGTTACCGGACCGATAGTTAAGGGCATTAGTTGAGTCCTAGCACAAGGGCCGCTGTAGTCAGCCACAGCATGATGGTCACCAGCAGGGCCGGATCTCTGACCAGTAACTCCTCGGGGGATTCTCCCATGTCGTTCTTGTATCCCAGATACAGGTATCGGAATAGTCCGTACGCGACGAACGGAATCGTCAACATCATCGAGTTGTTGTCGGGTAGGTTTACGTTCGTGAGGAAATTGCCGCTGAACGTGTACAGGGTGTACGCCATGAGTGTGGTCGGCGCCACGACCGCCACCAGTCTGTCGATCAACTCAACGCTGTATTCGCCGAGGGTCGGCCTCTGACGGACCGCGTTTGATCCAGCCGAGACCAGCTCTGCCCGGCGCTTGATTAGCGCGATAAGTAGAGAGCCGGACGCGGTACACACATAAAGCCACGGCGAGATAGTCAGTTCAAGTTCAAACCGATCCAAGTCACTTCCAAATGCAAACCCGTCTATTGCTGCCGAGCCTGCCGCCGCGCGTAGTACGAACCCTGCAGACACGGTAGCAACGTCAAGAATCACCGTGCTCTTGAGGAATGCGTTGTACGCCTGCGAAAGGCCAAAGTACCCTACGACTATCAAGCCAAATGACACGCTGATCACAAATCCGATGGCGACAGCCCCGATAAGAAGCATGATCGCCGTCACCCATGCCACACTCCTCGGCACGACGCCAGACGCTATCGGACGAAATCGCTTCCTTGGGTGTTCGCGATCACGCTCGGCATCGAACAGGTCGTTGACGATATACACAACGCCGCTCACGATGATGAAGATCAGCGTTGCAGATGCGCTGGTCGCGATCAGCCAGACCATGCCCTCAAACTGGTCAAGGTCCCACCATTTGTTTACGGTAAAAAACAAAGCGATGAGAACCAGGCCGTTCTTAGGGGCCTGCCTCGGTCGCATGGACCGTATTAGTCCGTACAGGATCGTGGCAGGTGAGCCGGAGCGACGATCCGTTGCAGGAGTACTTGCCATCGAGGCGATGATACCGGACCACATGCCCGTCATACATACGGGAATCAGTTACGAATCTTTGATGACTGAATCTGGAATTGGAGTTAGGCCGAAGATCGTCAGGCAGGTCGCGGTTTGAGCCCTACGAGACGGTTACGTCTTGATCAGTTGATGGTCAATAAAGGCCTTGCGGATAGTATCGATGAGGCTCGGGCGCTGGTAATGGCAGGGGAAGTTTCCCTGCCATTGACGCACGGTCGGCCGATGGCAGGTCAGCAGTTGAGGGACGATCAGGAGATCGTACTGCGCTCCCGCTCCCGCTTCGTTTCGCGCGGTGGAGAGAAACTGTCTCACGCGCTTGATCAGTTCGGGGTCGATCCTACTGGAATGACCGTGCTGGATATCGGCGCGTCTACGGGAGGGTTTACCGATTGCGTACTTCAGAACGGAGCCGCACACGTCTACGCGGTGGATGCCGGGCGCTTGCAACTCCATTCCCGTTTGGTGGCAGACGACCGCGTACTGTCGATGGAGAGCACCAACGCCAGAGAACCTATGCAACTTCCGAGTAAAGTCGATCTCATTGTGGTGGACGTATCTTTTATATCGTTGGAAACAGTCTTGCCGTCGGTGTTCGTACACCTTCGTCCCCGCAGTCGGGCCATAGTGTTGTTCAAGCCACAGTTTGAGGCGCGACGCGGGGAGGTTCCCAAGGGCGGTGTCATCCGAGATCCGGGCCTGAGGGCAAAGCTTATCGGGCGATTTGTGGCCTGGCTGACCGAAAACCAGATCCGAATCATGGGATTGGTTCGGTCGCCGATCCTTGGTGACGCAGGAAACGCGGAGTTCCTACTGTGGATAGAGCCGCCTGCGTAGATTTAGAAATCAGGTGATCGGTCTCCGACCCATACTTGTCCCCATATGCCTCTAAGGGACGTTGGACGATACCGCGTCATTGGAATTAAAAACGAGACTATCGGATGAAACCTGGACGGGGGTACCATAGGGTAGCTCTGAGCGACGCGATTCCCGGCTCACCGCAAGCGCGGCGACGCCACGGGAGCAGCACACTGTAAGGTCAATTGCCGCACACCTCTCAGTCCGACTGGCTTGACAACGACAGGCCCCGTGAAGCCTGTGGTGTCGTCGGCGTGTATGCGCCGGGCGACGATGTCGCCAATGTCGCTTATTTTGGGCTCTTTGCCCTGCAGCATCGCGGGCAAGAGTCGGCCGGGATCGCTACGGCGGATGGCCGGGAGATGCTCCTTCACACCTCGATGGGTCTGGTCGCACAGGCATTCCGTGAAGAGGATCTTGAACGGCTGACCGGGCATATCGCCATAGGACACACCAGGTACTCCACCACCGGAGGCCCCAAACGATCTAACGCCCAGCCAATCATTGCCCACGGCGACAACGGGCTGAAGATCGCGATGGGCCACAACGGAAATGTGATCAACGCTGGACCCCTCCGCACGGAACTTCAAGAGTGGGGCTCTACGTTCACCGGTACTTCGGATACGGAAGTTATCGCAGAAATGTACGCAAAGGCGCCCGGGACCACCTGGGAAGAGCGTTCTGCGTACGTGATGAGACGCCTGAAGGGCGCCTACTCGCTGGTCATCATGACCAAAGATCAGCTGGTTGGAGTACGCGACCCGCTTGGTATTCGCCCTCTCTGTATCGGGAAGTTCGGAGATGGCTACATATTGGCCTCCGAGAGTTGTGCCATCGATCACGTTGGTGGGGAGTTCATACGGGAGATAGAACCCGGCGAGACGGTTGTGATTGACGAGAACGGTCTGGAATCGTTCATGTGGTCAGGCACCCGTGAAGGCCATGCGATGTGCATATTCGAGCATATCTACTTCGCCCGACCTGACAGCATCCTGAATGGGACCCTGACCCAGTCGACCAGGGCCGAAATGGGCGCCCAGCTCGCGCGAGAGCATCCGGTCGATGCTGATCTCGTCATCGGGGTGCCGGATTCAGCTATCCCCCACGCCGTCGGATACGCAAACGAGATCGGTATCCCTTACGGGGAAGGTCTAGTACGCAACCGCTACGTCGGGCGCACCTTTATCCAGCCCAGCCAGCGCATGCGTGACATCGGCGTAGGCATGAAGTTCAACGCGCTGCCTGACGTGATTAAGGGCAAGAGACTGGTAGTGGTGGAGGACAGTATTGTCCGGGGCACGACCAAGTCACGCGTGGTGAAGTTGCTTCGAAACGCAGGTGCCGCCGAGATTCACGTCCGCATCGCCTCACCACCAATCATCTCCACCTGCCACTTTGGTGTCGACATGGCGACTGTCGACGAACTGATCGCTGCCAAGAAGACGGTCGATGAGATCAGGGATGCAATTGGCGCCGATTCTCTGGGATATTTGAGTGTGGATGGACTGAGAAATGCAGTTCAGGCCAAAGCAGAAACCTTTTGCAACGGCTGCTTTACAGGCAAGTACCCGATTCCTGTCCAGCTTGAAATGAACAAGATGGAGTTTGAGGGGATTGCGGCTACCGATTAGCCAAGTGTGCAGGCAAACCTGGATCACTCTAGATTGGCCTTTGGTCAGGGTTTTCCAAAAATTTTGCATCTCCCCTTCAGATTCCCTTTCAAATGACTTTCGCGCGAAGCTGGGGCGTAATAAGCTAAATCACGTACTTTCTGCAAGACTCCTGTCGCTCGTTTAGGGCTCCGGAAGTCCCTCCCCAAATCGCCAACACCCCGCGAGATCAATAAGGTAGTGGCCGCATCCCAATGACCGCCAACACCTCCCCCAATACCTACAGGGCTGCCGGAGTCGATCTCGACGCGGCGGGCGCTCTCAAAGATCGCATCAAAGCGGTCTCCGGCATTACCTTTGGCGGGCGAGTCATAGGACGCCCGGGCTTTTTTGCCGGGGTTTACGAACGATCACCTAACGACGACATGCTGATGGCCGCCAGTGCCGATGGAGTCGGAACAAAGATCGCCGTCGGACAGGCCGCTAAAAATTTCCGCGGACTCGGGATGGACTTGGTCAATCACTGCGTAAATGACCTCCTGACAACCGGCGCCCGCCCAGCCTTCTTCCTGGACTACATCGGTCTTGGGCATGCAGAACGTGACGACGCTGTCGAGATTGTTGAAGGCATGGCGCAAGCTTGCAACGCCGCCGGTTGCGTCCTCATTGGCGGAGAGACCGCCGTCATGCCCGGGCTTTATTCCGGCGACGATATGGATGTGGTGGGCGTCATCGCAGGCTATGTCCATAGATCCGATCTTCTCGGTGGTGAAGCGGCGGAACTCGGCGACGTGTTGATCGGTATCCCGTCAAACAGCCCTCACACCAACGGCTACTCGTTGATCCGGCGTGTATTTGATATCGAGAACCACCCGGAAGTACTTGATGAGACCGAGTGGTCGCCTGACATCGGACGGTCCCTCGGCGACGCACTTTTGGAACCACACCGGAGTTACCTCGAGCCCATCACACCAGTGCTCGGTATGATCCGGGGGATGGCGCACATCACCGGCGGCGGTGTGTTCGAAAATATTCCGAGGTCGCTTCCAGAAGGAATGGGCGCGGACATCGATCTTTCGAGCTGGGAAGTACCTCCACTGTTCCGGTTAATACAGGAACGAGGCAAGATTGATCGGGACGAAATGTTCCGGGTTTTCAACATGGGCGTCGGCATGGTTTTGCTGGCGTCGGCAGATCGCGCAAGTGAGATCATGGACCTGATACCGGACGCGTGGATCGTCGGGCACGTCGTTGAACGTGCCGAAAATGCCGAGTCCGTGTCTCTTATATAACCATTGACCGGGAATACGGTCAGGCCGCACATTGAGAGAAATTCTCGATGATATAACGTTGCCGGACACGTACAGCCAGACACCCCAAAGGAACGATTAGTTGGCTCTCGCGTTACTTAGCCCGTACGACAAAACAGGATTGATCGAATTTGCCCGGGTCATAAACGACGCGGGATACGACCTTGTGTCGACAGGGGGAACCCATGCTGTTTTGGATGGTGCGGGATTGGCGGTCAAACAGGTTGCGGACGTCACAGGCTCTCCAGAAATTCTGGATGGACGAGTCAAGACGCTCCATCCGGTAATACACGGTGGATTGCTTGCCCGGCGCTCTAACCCGGACCACGTGGCCCAGCTCAAGGAACACGACATCCAGCCGATCGATATTGTTGTCGGCAACCTGTACCCGTTTCGGGAGACCATATCAAAACCAGATGTCACGCTTTTGGACGCCCTTGAGAACATCGATATCGGCGGCCCGACAATGGTTCGCGCCGCCGCCAAAAACCACCCGGACGTGGTGATCGTCGTGGACCCGGCTGACTACGAGCGCATCGGTGACATGTTGGCGGACGGCGGCGTGCCACAAGAAGAGCGTCGTCGACTCGCCGCCAAGGCGTTCCAGCACGTCGCCCTGTACGACACTGCGATCGCTGGTTACTTGCGAGACACTCCCACAGAGAACGAAGAAGAACAGGCGTCCCAACACTTCCCGGCGGAGTTCACGGCCGGTTTTAAACTTGGCGGCGTCCTTAGGTACGGGGAGAATCCCCACCAGCCAGGAGCTTTGTACTCCCGTGATGGCGGCAACGGTGGTGGTATCGCCTCCGCAGAGTTACTTCATGGACGGGCGATGTCCTACATCAACTACCTGGATGCAGATGCGGCGTGGACCTCGGTCGCGATGCTCCCGTCTACGGCGGTTAGTGTCGTCAAACACGCAAACACCTGCGGTCTGGCGATGCACGAAAATCAAACCGAGGCATACAAACGGGCCTTCGCTGGAGACACCGTCTCGGCATACGGTGGCATTGTAGGATTCAACACAACGGTCACCAAAGAGACGGCAGACGCGATGCGCCCTGTGTTCTACGAGGTGGTGGCGGCTCCTGACTATGAGCCAGAGGCGCTCGAGATCCTCAAGCGAAAGTCAAAAAATCTGCGCTTACTCAAGGTGAAGCCGGTAAATGTACCGGACGTCGGGCTGCACACGGTCTCGGGTGGTCTGCTGGTCCAGGTGGCAGACCGTGCCACCGACGATCTCGGATTGTGGAATGTCGTCACTAAACGGCATCCCAATGAAGACGAACGGGCGGACCTCGAGTTTGCATGGCACGCATGTCGGTTGATCAAATCCAACGCCATAGTCCTCGTGAAAGACCGGGCAATTGTCGGCATGGGGGCAGGGCAGCCGAACCGAGTAAATAGTGCTTTCCTGGCGGTACGGGCCGCCGGCGGCGCAGCAGCCGGCTCGGTGTTGTCCTCGGATGCGTTCTTCCCCTTCCCAGACACGCTGGAACTTGCGGCGGAGGCCGGGGTGATGGCGGCGATTTCACCTGCAGGCTCGATCCGAGATGATGAAGTGATCTCAGCTGCAGACAGGCTTGGCATGGCGGTCATCATGACCGGCAACCGACACTTTCTTCACTAGGGGCGTGGATAAATCGCTATGGCCGCAAGCGTAGATATAGTCATCCCGGTCCTCAATGAAGAGGTCGCCCTGCCTCGCTGCGTCAAAATGCTGTCCGCGTTTATCCAGGAGAATCCTGGCCGCGACTGGCAGATCACGGTGGCTGACAACGGATCGACCGACCGGACACGGCAAGTTGCCGAACAACTTGCCGAACACGGATACCCGATCCGCGTCACGCACCTTGATCAGCGCGGGAGAGGCCGGGCCTTGAAAAAGGCATGGCTCGAGAGCGATGCTGACATCAGGTTCTACATGGACGTGGACCTATCAACCAGGCTTGATGCGCTGATGCCGCTGGTAGAAGCCTTGGAATCAGGAGAGTATCAGGTCGCCACAGGATCCCGGTTGATGAAAGGGTCTGAAGTCGTTGGCCGGAAGCTCCAGCGCGAAATCACCTCACGGGTATATAACCTGATACACCGGGTGATGTTTTTCTCGCCGTTTAAAGATGCTCAGTGCGGATTCAAGGGGATTACAGGTGAGGCGGCCAAGGCATGTATTCCACTGGTCAAGAACAACCACTGGTTCTTTGATACGGAGTTACTGATTATCGCCGCCAAGTCCGGGTACAAGATTAAATCTCATCCGGTCCACTGGGAGGATGACCCGGATACCCGGGTAAATGTAACCGCAACTGTGACGGAAGATTTGAAGGGGTTGCTGCGACTTCGCTTCGGCGGCGTTCCCCGGGCAAAGCGCCTATGACCGACGGCCTGACCTTGACCCCCGCGTGTGGGCGTAGATAGAGTGACGCAACCTCTGGCAGGGATGTGTTCCCTGGGCGGATTCCAGGACATCCTGTAATTCCGGTATTAGATGAACCGTACAGGCGCCGATGACTAATCGCGAACCTGAAATATCCCGATCCCTTGTGCTCGGCCACACTGCCGACATCGAGTTGCATCGCGCCCGAGAGATTCTCCGTAACGAATCGATCAACCCCGAGGTCGTGATGGAATTCTCGCCCGAAACATCGGGCGTGCTCGCTGGCATAAACGATGTCAAAACACTACTCAACAGAAACCTTCCAGAGACCGGTCGAGAGGTGTGGGCGCTTGACGAAGCCAGCAGCTTCGATGAAAACGAGGTTGTGCTTAGGGTTCGCGGTCCGTATGCATCTTTTGGCTTGTATGAGACGGCAATAAACGGGATTCTTTCTTCGAGCGCCGGCTGGGCGACAGCGGCGAGGGAATGTGTCGACGCTGCCGATGGAGTGCCGATTGTCTCACTGGGCGCGCACCACGTTCATCCCAGTGTCGTCGGCGTTATGGACTACTCCGCTGTGACCGGTGGGGCCAGTTCCTGTTCCTCCGTGCTCGGCGCTCGACTTGCCGGCGTCACGGCGTCTGGCACGATGGCGGCGGCGCTCGTGATTGTCATGGGGGACACCCGTTCTGCCGTAGAAGCGTTTGACAGGAACATGCCGCCGGAAGTGCAACGTGTTGCGGTGGTCGGGACGATCGGCGATGAGGCGATCGAAGCGATCGAGGTTTCACGTATGTTGCGGGATCGGCTGCGCGGCGTCCGGATCGAGACCGCACAAACACGGGGCGGGGTTACGCCGGATCTTGTGCACGAACTTCGCGCGAGATTGGATCAGGCCGGTTACAACCACGTCGATATTTTCGTAAGCGGTGATCTGGACCCCGAGAAGATACAAGCGTTCACGGACGAGAGGGCGCCAGTTGCGGCGTTTGGAGTCGGGTTCCACATCGGCGCCGCACGACCGATCAAGTTCCAGGCGAAAATAAAGGAACTCGAGGGCCGACCGGTGGCCCGCCGAGGATTCGTGCCGGGAATAACGCTGAACCCACGGTTGACCCGCGTTCTCTAGAGAGATTCGTCCTAAGACGAATCTCTCAGGTTGATCTGGATAACTCGTAGCGTCTCCGGCGTTACCCGCGCCCATTCAGCGATTCGTAACCCGGCGACCCACACAATACCGCGCTCACATTCCATGATCGGCACGCGGTCGCGCCACGTCCGTGGGATTCCGGCATTAACGAATAGATCTTTCAACCGGGTATCGGTGGTCATGCCCAGTGGTTGAAATCGATCTCCCTCGACCCGATTCCGCAACGTTGCAGTGTTTCCGATTGCGTCGGCGTCGGCATATTGAAACGACTGTGAATCGGCGGTCAGATCGTCCGGCCGTTCGACTAGCTCCACCATGAGTGCTCCGCCACCGGGAAACTCCAACCGTCCAGGAATAGATATCTTGATTGGTTCGATAGGCACCGGGTATGGCGAATCTTCCTGGCCGACCGGCGCAAACATCACCGTGTGGGATCGGGTTTCGAATCGGATTCCGTGCGGGAGATCGAGAGATCGGCCCGCACCAGATTCTGCCAACCGGTCCATCTCGGTGATGTGGGATCGAAGCAAGTCTGTCGCTGTTCCTGCTGCCTCTACGAACGCGCGTTGCAACAAAGAACGTCTGAGCGCCGGGCGGGTGATCTGTAACATTTTACGGTCTAGAGTCACCGAACTTGTTTCCGGGTCAGAGACGTCGAGGACGTGTTCCCACAACTCGTCCACCACCTCTTTAAGGACTGCAAGTTCCTCTGCGGCCGTGTCCGACAACCGAGTGATTGCATCGGCGACGCGCGGGTTGATAGCCTCTAGCTCGGGCATCACATTCAATCTCAGCCGATTCCGAGCGAAGGTCGTCGATCTGTTACTCGTATCAGTCCTCGGAACGATTCCACGGTCACGGCAGTATTGCTCAGTGTCCTCACGTCGAAGCGTCAAAAGTGGACGGATAATTGTCAACGAACCGCCTCCCCATCGTTTTGGCGTATGGGAGACGAGCCGCATTCCACGAACGCCGGCGAGTCCCGATCCACGCACGATATGCAGAAGAACGGTCTCTGCCTGGTCGTCGAGCGTGTGGCCGGTAATAGCGGCCTGGGCGTTTTCGCTATGTGCAACTC
>JAAZYK010000006.1 GCA_014239685.1 Dehalococcoidia bacterium
GAGGTTCGGGCGAGAAACGTACGATACCGCTGGTGGCGAAATACGCTGATGAGTGGAATGCCGTCAACGTTCCATTGAGTCTGTATCAGCACAAGGTGGACGTACTCGAGGCTGCATGTGCTACTCAGGATCGCGACCCGATGACGGTTCACCGCTCACGAATGTCGATGGCCCTCGTGGCCGACGATCAGTTGTCACTAGACCGCATGACGAGATGGCACATGTCCATGAACGGCGCTACCGGTTCGCCTGCTGAGTACCGGAAGGACAAGTCCGAAAACAATAATTTCCTCGTCGGACTGACCAGTGAACTGGTTGACACCCTCGGACAATTCGCAGACATGGGCGTTGAAGAAGTTCAGTTTGAACACTTCAATTTCGGTTCCGATGAATGGCCGGAATACCTGGCCAGTGAGATCGCTCCAGTTGTAGCGGCCTTTTAGTAGCCCTTCATAAACCTATTCAAAATTAAAGGCGTCGGGAATTGCCGCAGGTCCCCCAAACGCGAAAAAGATCAGGATGATGCCTAGATATACAGCAATCCAGGCGGCCCACTTGACCTTCTTGCGGTCATCAATGACCGCCGCAATGGTCCCGGGCACCAGAAACAACACTCCGATAATCAGAAGCATTTCATAATCCTCTTATCTGGCAGAATTAGCGACCCAATACGTTCCGTCAGGTCTGTAACCTCAATCTCCATCGGCCCGTTCTCAATAGTCTCGCGGTGTGCAACCACTTGTCGACTTTCACTACTCGGCATTATGACGTCTTTCGCGGCAAGCACGATAAGGTAATGTCCGCTTGGACTGACCCAACTCTCCAAATAGGACAAATCACATGCCAAGGTTTGACGGCAAAGTCGCACTGATCACCGGGGCCGCTAGCGCGGTCGAAGGCCAGCTCATGGGTTTTGGAGGATGCGCGGCCTGGCGGATACTGCGTGAGGGCGGACGCGTGATGATTGCCGATATCGCCGACGACCGGGGCGAGCAGGCCGTCGCTCAGATGCGGGACGAAGGACTGGACGCCACATACGTTCACTTGGACGTGACCAGAGAAGATCATTGGATCGCGGCGGTCAACATGTCGGTTGCCCGGTACGGACAATTGGACATCCTGATAAACGTCCCAGGAACGTCGGATCGCGGTTCGATCCTCAACACCGACGAAGACACATGGCAGACCGTTATGGACGTCTCAAGTCGGGGAATGTTCCTTGGCGCCAAATCTGTTGCACAAGCCATGCACGAATCGGGTGGCGGTGCAATTGTAAATGTGGCCTCTATGGCCGCCCGCTACGGGGGACCGTATGGGGCTGCCTACTCATCGTCCCGGGCAGCAATCGTCGCGTTCGGGGGGTCGGCCGCTGTCCAGTTCGCCCCATTGGGCATCCGGGTGAATTCGGTGCTGCCGGGGTGGACTCATACTCCGTTCACCGACCAGCTTTTCAACGACGAAACAGCCAGTACGATCCGTATAAACAGGACACCACTCAAACGATGGGGTGAACCCGAAGAGATCGCAGCCGGAATCCTTTTTTTATGCTCGGATGATGCCTCGTTCATTACCGGAACCGAGCTGGTGATTGATGGCGGAGTTACGGCCGCCCTGCAGTAGTCTGGATTCTAATTAGAGGTCTTCAACACGCGTTCGAAGACCTCTAGGGTCTTCTCCGTAAACAGGTCCATATTCTCTGCCCGGTCGGATATACCCGTCTCCAATGTCTCCGTATGGGCTGATGGGCCGGCCACTGCTATGCATGTGTGCCCCGCATCATCGCCGTAGCTATTGCCGGTCGGTCCTGCGGCTCCAGTCTCAGCGAGTCCCCATGTGGTGCCGAGCCTCGTCCGTGCGGCGTCGGCGCAAAGCAAAGCGAACGGCTCACTGCTTGATCGCACTCCTGGATGGTCGTTCAGATCGATCTGGGCAAACGCGTCCCGAGCAGCGCCCGTGTAAATCACCATGCCGCCCATGAAGTATGCAGATGCACCCGGAACGGCCAGCAACGCGGCCGAAACCAGACCACCAGATGACGACTCAGAAACACCAACAGTCTCCCCACGACCCTTTAGCAGCGTGCTTATCGATTCCGCCAGCTCAGCTATTCGTGTCATATCGTTCTCCCTGTCTGTCATGTGCCTGAGTCGTTGAAATTACAGAGCGAAACCAGATTCTATTGGCTTATTTGCGATTCTGCTGCTTGATACACGAGGGAGTACTTGACACCATCGGTAACGCATCATTCCTGCTGCAGAGGAATTGAAACGTCGTTATCCGATCACCACACAACCCCCAATAAGACAATCTCTATCGTACAAAAAGTACCGCCCCGCACCAGAATCAGGATGCCGCCAACATAAGACGTTGAGCGACTCGTCGTAGACGTTACACGATCGAAAACTCGGATGTATGATCCCGCAATACACCCAGTACAACCGAATAAAATCCTCACAAGGAGACATAAACCAATGCCCACACGCCCAATAACAGCCAACGCATCCCGGGTGATGGTGGAACAGCTAGTGGCTTCTGGCATCGATTACGTCTTCTACAATTCCGGTTCGCGAGAAGCCCGGTTTTTCGACTCACTTCACGCAAACCCAGACATCCAGGGCGTCCTCTCCCTTCACGAAGGAATCGTCACGGCCGCAGCCGGCGGTTACAGTCAGGTTAAGGGCGACCCAGCGGTCATGGTCGTCCACCTGGGAGCCGGCCTCGCACAATGCCTAGGCCAGCTCATAAATATTTGGTCTGCCAACCTTCCAGTCGTCGTGATCACGTTTGCCGGTGACACCGGTAGCTTCGCCGACCGAATATCGTTGGACCTTGGCCATTCCTTCGGTCCAACCTCCATCGCAGCCCCGTTCGTAAAAGCAAGTTGGGCGGTATACGAGCCTGAAGGCCTTCCACAGGCATTTGAGCGAGCAATTCGGGTAGCCAAAACGCCACCGTTCGGACCGGTACATCTCGCCATCTACGACCGTCTTCTCGAAGACGATCTCGTTACGACAGGAATCATTGAAGGAGAAATTCCGGAAATCAGAGCCGGGTACCCGTCCGATGAAGATGTGCAATCTCTCACATCGGCACTAGAAGAAGCCGAGCGGCCGATGTTCTACATCGGTGACGGCATCTGGAAGAGCGGTGCTGAAAATAAACTCCTATCTCTGGCCGAGCACTATGGAGCCACCGTGGTTACGGGCTTTGACGATGCCCGTGGCCTTCCGATCACACATCCCCTCCACTGCGGCCGGATCAATCTCGCCGTCGATAGTCTTAAACCTGATCAGATCTTCTGCTTTGGAATTCGCCACGGAGGGAATGGCAAGACCGACGATTTCGACGTGTTCTCAACTGCCGACCGGATTATGGCAGTTGGATCGGGAGTGGAAAATTTCCAGAACCTCCCAGGGCTGTCCCTTGAGGTACTTGCGGACGAGTTCAGGACACTGGAACGACTCGAAGAGTTCGCATCAAATAACGGACCAGCTTCGAAATACGATAAACGCCGGGACAGTGCGCGCATACATTCCGCCAAACTTCGCGAAGAGCGACGTAAGGTGACCGGTTGGGCACCCCAAACGGAGGGCCAAGTTCGCCCACTGGTGTTACTTGACACTATGGACCAGGCTCTCGAAAACGTTGGAGGCGGCATCATAACTACGGAACAGTTCGCTGCTCCATTTGATTGCATTCCGGCTAAAGACGGTGGTGGAAACAATATCTACATCCGCCCCGCGGGCGGATCAGAGGGATATGGAATCGGCGCGGCAATCGGCGCAAAGTTAGCTGCCCCGGACACCCCGGTGATTGGGCTCGTCGGAGACGGATCAACCTTCTACCACGACTCCGGATTGTGGACCGCCGTTCACCACAACATACCTGTGTTGTATGTGATCCCAAACAACGGCGCTTACGGCATCGTTGCGGGCGCATTTGGAGCCGCTGGTGAAGTGATGACTGACACCGGCGAATATGCCAGCGTAGCGCTTGAGGGAATAGATCCTGTCGTTATTGCAAGTGGGTTCGGGATGGACGGCGTAACTGTCGATGACGAGTCAAAAATCGCAGACGAGATCGCACGTGGACTGGACATCGTGATGAACGAGAAGCGTCCATACATCATCGACGTCAAACTCCCGCTCGGCCTCCCACAGGGCGGCACACCTGCAGAAGTCTGGAAGTTCGCCGAATAAATTGAAGCGGGTTCCTAAGACACTTTTACCAGAAAAACCTATCAAAAAAGGACGACTTGATTCAGATGTCAATTCACCCGATCACTGCCAACGCGTCTCAGATTATGGTCGAACAGTTGGTCGCATCCGGCATTGATTACGTGTTCTACAACTCCGGATCACGCGAAGCGCGGTTCTTCGACTCTCTCCATGCCAACCCTGACATCCAAGGCGTCCTTGCACTTCATGAAGGAATCGTCACGTCAGCCGCCGGTGGGTACAGTCAGGTCAAGGGCGATCCCGCGGTAATGGTCGTTCACCTAGGAGCCGGGTTGGCACAGTGCCTCGGGCAACTCATCAACGTGTGGTCTGCAAGTCTCCCAGTGGTCGTCATAACTTTTGCGGGCGATACCGGCAGTTTCGCTGATCGTGTCTCATTGGACCTTAGCCATACATTTGGACCGACATCTATCGCTGCACCGTTTGTAAAAGCGAGCTGGGCGGTTATTGAACCAGAGGGATTACCACAGGCATTAAAGCGAGCGATACGGGTAGCAAAGACGCCACCGTTCGGCCCGGTACATCTCGCCATTTACGACCGTCTTCTTGAAGATGATCTGGTTACGACGCACATCATCGATGGCGAAATCCAAGAACTACGAGCCGGGTACCCATCCGACCATGATGTAGAGACGATTTCATCAGCTCTGGATGCCGCCGAACGACCAATGTTTTATATCGGAGATGGAGTCTGGAAAAGTAACGCCGAAAACAAACTAATTGCTTTGGCCGAGCACTACGGCGCCGCGGTAACGACCATACCGTTCGCCGATGCCCGAGGTGTCCCCGTCGCTCACCAACTGCATTGCGGAAGGATTGATACGGCCGCCGAGAGCATTAAACCAGATCAGATTTTTTGTTTCGGGGTACGACATGGAGGAAATGGAAAAGCCGATGACTTCGACTCATTAGCAACAGCAAGCAACATCATTGCAGTCGGTTCAGGAGTCGCTAACTTTCAGAACCTCCCCGATTTAACGCTCGAAGTCCTGGCTGATGAAGCAAGAACCATTGATCGGTTACTCGAAATTGCCGAAAAAACGTTCCCTGCTTCGAAGTATGACGCGCGACGCACTGTTGCGGAGGCTCACTCAACAGCCCTCAGAGAACAGAGACGTAAAGTCACTGGATGGGCGCCAAAACAAACAGGGCAAGTTCGACCATTAGTACTGCTTGACACCCTCGACGAAGAACTCGAACTTGTCGGCGGAGGTGTAATGACGTTCGAATCTCCGTCGACTTCGTTTGATTGCGTTCAGTCCAAAGAAGGCGGAGGAAACAATATCTATATTCGTTCCGCCGGTGGGTCGGAAGGCTATGGAATCGGCGCTGCAATAGGCGCCAAGTTGGCAGCGCCGGATACGCCCGTAGTAGGCCTTGTCGGAGACGGGTCTACCTTTTACGCAGACTCTGGTCTTTGGACCGCAGTACACCACCGAATCCCGGTGCTCTACGTAATCCCAAACAACGGTTCATACGGCGTCGTGGCCGGAGCTTTTGGTCGGGAGGGAGAGGTGATGAGTGACACCGGTCAATATGCCAGTGTTGCCCTTGAAGGAATAGATCCTGTAGCAATAGCAGGAGGCTTCGGTATGGACGGTATCGTAGTCGACGAAGAGTCTGAACTTCAGGATGCAATCAAACACGGTTTGGACGTCGTTATGAACGAACAAAAGCCGTACTTAATCGATGTCAAACTTCCACTCGGACTACCTGAAGGTGGAACCCCTGCAGAAGTCTGGAAGTTCGCCGGTTAACCCTCCGGATGTCCGATCAAACGAGCTCAGAGTAATTCCGGTGGTCTGCGATGATGCAGGCTCCACGTGAGTGTGCCAGTATTGCGTGGGCCAACTCCGATTCACCGCCAACACCTCTTCTGTCTGGATTCCTAAGATCAAGTTTTTCCATAGAAATCAAACGCCGGCCGAATCAGACTCGCCCGGGCGAGGAAAAATTTTCTACGGATGGTGGATCGTTGGAGCGGCGGCCATCACAAATGGTACCGGTGGGGCGCTCCAGTGGCAGGGCTTCACGGTCCTGTTTCTTCCTGTAAGCGAAAGTCTAGGCCTCGGGTTGGGAGCAACGGCCCTTGCCTTTGGCCTGGCACGTGCCGAGAACGGCGTTATCGGGCCAATATCAGGGTGGTTGATCGATAAATACGGCGTCCGACCGCTCATGTTCGCTGGCACATTCATCGTCGGAATCGGCTATCTGCTGTTGTCCCGGGCAGACAACTTCATTGCCTTTCTGGTGGTTTACATATTCGTAATTTCTATCGGCGCGTCGACCAGCTTCATGCAGGCGACAACAGCAGGCATCAACTCGTGGTTTATCCGTAAACGAGGTCTTGCGATGTCTGTCAACGCCGCTGCATTTCGGCTTGGTGGCGCAGCGATGGTGCCAATCCTTTCCATCTTCGTTCTGAAGTACGGTTGGCAAAACGCATCGATCGGCATCGGGCTGATGATGATCTTCCTTGTAATGCCGATGGCGCTTTTCTTTCGGCGTTCTCCCGAGGCCTACGGCCTCAATCCGGATGGTGACCCGACCCCACATGAAGATTCATTGTCAACAGACGGGGACAGCGCAGCGCCGATCGCAACTTACGATAGTTGGACCACAAAGCAAGCGTTGAGGACTCGTGCCTTCTGGATCCTATCGATCGGCACTATGCTCCGTATCGCGGCCCACGGAACTATCTTCGTCCATCTCATCGCCATCCTTGACTGGAAGGACATAGACCGACAGGTCGCTGCGAACATGGTCGGTGGCCTGGCCCTAGTAGCCGTCCCACTGATTCTATTGGCCGGGTACTACGGGGACCGAATCGGGCGGACTAAGATCTTGTCTCTGGGCTACGCCATGTCCGCGATCAGCCTATTTATTGTCGTGTTCACCGAAGGTACCCTTCCGCTCTTCCTCGCTCTATTGCTATTCACCGGGTCAGAAGCGGGAAGCGCGCTAAATTGGGCGCTGGTAGGCGATATGTTCGGTCGCAAAAGTTTCGCGACTATCCGCGGCATGATGGCTCCGCTTTACAACAGTGTGCTAATGGTCGGGCCCGTTGCCGCCGGCTTCGTTTTCGACTGGACCGGCACCTACACACCTGTCCTGATCACGGGAGGCGTGCTCATGCTCGCAGCGGCCGTGGTGTTCCTCCGGCTTGAAGCGCCCACCTTGTCCCCTGTACCTCAGTCAACCGAATCTAGTCCGTCCGCCATGGGTTCCGATACGTCAATCTCGACCAGACCTACGGCGGACGACTAACGGTGTGAGTCTCGTCGACCTAGAGATAGACCCGTTTCATCATTGTCAGGTTGACCGTTGCCGGGGAGTCCAACAGGCCGTTACCACCGAGTTCACAGGAGAATTACCAAGCGTCTCCGCTGCCGTAGTCACGCGGTAGCCAAGTCCCAAGCTCCACCAGGGATAGAAACTCCGCCACAAGTTGGTTGAAGACCATCGGTTCCTCGATATTGACAGCGTGCCCAGTCTGCGGAACAACCGCCAGCCCAGCCGTAGGAACTGTCCTCTTAAGAAACAAACCGGGCTCAAGACAGGGTTCATCCTCGTCGCCGTTTATGACAAACATAGGTATGTGTAGATTTTTAAGATCCGACTCCCATGTGTAGATGGAAGGTCTGGTCCCCTGGAATCCACGGAACGTGTTAGCGGAACCTTTCGCCGAGTGCGACAGGAAGAGCTCTTCAAACAGCGCATACCCAAGAGGGTCTTTGAACCTGAAACGTGCCCGGGTGTCTCCGGTGCTGTATGAGCGCATTGCCTCCATACCACCAGATTCCATCAGATCTGCGTATTTGGAGGAGTTTTGATGGAACTTTGCAACATCCTCGGATCCGCTACCCGCGCCGGCAACGATCAAGGAACTACACATCTCAGGGTGCGTTAGTCCAAAACCAATGGTGGTGTATGCACCCATCGACAACCCACCGATATGGGCTTTCTCGATGCTGAGATGGTCCAGAAGTCCCTTTAGGTCTGCCACCTGTTGCTTGTGGTTGTAGACATCAGGGTTTTCCGGAACATCCGAAGGCGTGTAGCCACGAGCGTTGTACACAATCACCCGGTACTTACGTGCGAAGTAATTGACCTGTTGATCCCAGTTTTCCATGCTTCCGGCGAACTCGTGAGCCAACACAAGTGGATACCCAGACCCTGTTTCCCGGTAAGCCAGATTCACGCCGTTTATATCTACAAAGTCCACGCCTGTCGCCTCCATGTTCCACGTCATTTTCGACCCGACCACGCGCCCACAATGGCTCTCGCAATATGTCTTATCGAATTGGGCTATCCGGCCACCCAGCCGCCATCTACGAGAAGATGATGCCCTACCACCCCTGAAGCCGCTGGACTCGCAAGGTACACGAATGCACCCGCAATGTCGCCGGGGTCAAGCCTCCGTCCGAGGGGTGACCGGTGCGCCACCTGGGCCTCTATGTGGTCAGGCGTATCAGCGACGAGCTCCGTCTCGACAGGTCCAGGACCCACGGCGTTCACGTTGATGCCGTACTCAATCCATTCCACCGCCAAAGCCCTGGTCATCGCCACCACACCGCCCTTGCTCGCCGTGTATGCCGCATTCCAGACACGTGCCGACTCTGCTACCTGCGAACCGGTATTGATGATCCGTCCACCCCCATGATCCTTCATATAGCGAGCGGCGGCCTGGGCGCAGAAGAACATTCCTCGCAAATTCACGCCCAGTACCCGATCCCAATCTTCTTCGGTCTGTTCCATTGCAGGCTTACGGACCGCGATCCCGGCGTTGTTGACAAGGATATCGAACCCGCCCATATCCGCCGCAGCCTTCTGGAACACTTCGGCAATAACGGATGTGTGCGTCACATCGAAACCGTACCCGAACGCCGTCCCACCTCGAGATCGGATCTCTTCACACACTGAAACGATCTGAGATTCCTTGGAAGGTACGTCCGTGACAGATACCGTCGCCCCGGCCGAGGCCATGGCCAACGCGATCGCGTGCCCGATGCCCTGCGCCGCCCCTGTCACCAGAGCGCTCTTGCCGTCCAACCTGAACATCTCGGTCTGCATTCGACATCTCCATGACTCAATAATCGGAACCCCGTACCGGGCGATGAGAAGAGTTTCGCAGGTAATACACCACAAAGTAACAAGTCGTAAACGCACTCCCCCGGTGCAGACACATCTCATCGCTCGTACAATGCGGCCATCTGGTCAAACACCGGTGACAGGCAGTGGGAGGTTACTTTGGCTCTGCATCCACAGGTAGCGTCAGCATTAAAAATGGCAGAAGCGTTAAATCTGCCGGCTTTGAACACGCAGACACCCGAGGCAGCCCGT
The DNA here is from genome assembly GCA_014239685.1 of Dehalococcoidia bacterium. Taxonomy (GTDB): domain Bacteria; phylum Chloroflexota; class Dehalococcoidia; order Lucifugimonadales; family Lucifugimonadaceae. The sequence goes on from JAAZYK010000006.1 coordinate 9,582, forward strand.
GCCGCGGCGAAGGTGAACAGCGCGGCGGCACCAACCGAGCACGACCATGTGCTCAGCGTCCGGGACACTGTGATTCCCGGCCCTGGTGGTGATCTCCCGGTCCGCATATACACGCCTTCTGAGGCCACCGATCACTCACTGATCGTGTGGTTCCACGGCGGTGGCTGGGTACTCGGGGATCTGGACACCGAGGACCCGGCGTGCCGTGTCATCTCAAACGCCACCAACTCGGTGATCGTTTCGATTGACTACCGCCTTTCCCCGGACGTTCGATTTCCCGAACCAGTGGAAGACTGTTACGCAGGCCTTTTGTGGGCGCACAAACACGCCACCGAACTCGGCGCCGACGGATCACGGGTCGGGGTAGCCGGAACCTCTGCAGGCGGCAATCTATCGGCCGCCGTATGCCTCATGGCTCGAGATCGTAACGGCCCTAAGATCTCGCATCAGGTCCTATTCTGTCCGGTGACAGATCACGATTACGGCACAGCCTCTTACTCAGCAAACGCCGACGGCTACAGCCTGTCCCGGGACTCCATGATCTGGTTCTGGGATCACTACCTTGGACCGGACGGCGACGGGTCTCACCCGTACGCGTCTCCGATACGCGCCGAGAGTCTCAACGATCTGCCCGCTGCAACGATCATCGCCGCGGAGTACGACCCGTTGGTCGACGAGGCCGAGGCTTACGCGAACGCGTTGAAGGCTGCCGGCAATGACGTCACCTACAACTGTTACGACGGAATGATCCACGGCTTCAACGGTCGTGTAGGAATTTTCGACCGCTCACGAGAGGCGCTTGCTGAGGCGGCAGTCCGTCTCAACACATCCCTTTCAGCCTGAATAACCAACCATCCGACGTTCCCACGTCCAGCATCGGAAAATTGAGGACTAATCCATGAAGATCGAGATGTTCCACCTCTGCCCTTACCGTGATCTACCGGAGGACTTCCGGGAGAAGAATCGCAGCGTGTGGGTGGACGTGCCTTCACATTTGTTCGACGCCGAGATTGCTACTCGCACGTATAACGACACGCTAGATGAGCTGAAGTACGCTGCGGAGATGGGCTATGACGGCATCTGCGTCAACGAACACCATCAGAACGCATACGGCCTTATGCCATCGCCGAACCTTATGGGCTCAGTCATGGCACGAGAGACCAAGGACGTGGCGATTATCATCATGGGCAACTCTATCGCCCTTTATGACCCTCCCATTCGTGTGGCAGAAGAATTCGCCATGCTTGACTGCATCAGCGGTGGGCGGCTCGTGGCCGGGTTTCCGGTCGGTTCCGCTATGGACACGGCGTACGGCTACGGCTCCAACCCGGCACTTCTCCGTGACAAGTACGCCGAGGCGGAGGAGCTCATTCTCAAAGCGTGGACCGAAAAAGAGATCTTCGCCTTTGACGGCAAGTACACGCAGCTCCGTTACGTCAACATCTGGCCACGGCCGATGCAGAACCCGCGGCCTCCGGTATGGGTCCCTGGAGCTGGTTCCATAGAGACGTGGAACACGTGTATCGACAAAGGACACCTGTACGCCTACCTCTCTTACAGCGGATACAAGCGTGGCAAACAGGTCATGGACGGATTCTGGAAGGTTGCCAACGCGGCCGGCGTGGATAACCCCTACCACGCAGGCTTTTTGCAACTTGTCTGCGTCGCCGATAACGAACAGGAGCTGCACGACAAGTACGCTGCCCACACCGAGTACTTCTTTAACAAGATGTTGCACATCTACCCTGGTTTCGCTGATCCGCCAGGATACCGGACGGCTGACACGATCAAGGCAGGGCTACTGTCCCAGACAACAAGTTTCGGGCGCGGGAGTGCAAAGGAACTGACGTTCGACGAGTTCCGTGAGGCAGGCAACGTTGTTGCAGGAACGCCATCCCAGGTGACCGAGCAACTACGGGAAATCGCCAAAGATCTCCACATCGGCCACCTGATGTTGCTCAACCAGTTCGGCTCTATCCCGCACGAACTGGCCAAAGAAAACATCCGACGAACGGCCCAGGAAGTCGTTCCAAACCTGCGTGACATGTGGTCCGAGTACGAAGACCACTGGTGGCCACAGAACGCCATCGTCAGGGAAGGAACAGCAGCCCCAACGTCTGCGGACTAGCGCTGACACCCAAACGGTGCACACGTCAAGGGCCTCGGGGCGGGGTTTTACGAGGGATGCAACTCACCAATTCGCTTCGTTAAATCGGATGAAGGGTGCGGTCATCGGATCCTTCACACAAGGACAATGCGTCAGCGCGTTGATCTAACTCACGACTCCAGTCGAACAGATACCTTCACAGATTTCTCCCAGAACAAACTCCCACAAGAGGAAAGACATGAACGAAAGATCGGTCTCAGTCCGAAGCGGTGATTTCCAGGTAGACGTCCTAGAAGGCGGTTCGGGCGACCCGCTTCTTTACTTGCACGGCGTCGCAGGACTTCAATGGACACCGTTCCTGGAGCAACTGGCGAACGGTCACACCGTTATCGCCCCGCACACTCCGGGATTCGGCGGAACCACTGGCACAGAAAGCCTGCATGATCTACAAGACCTCATCTATTTTTACCTTGATTTTCTAGATGAGCTGGGGCTCGACAACCTGCCAATAGTCGGCCACTCACTAGGTGGTATGTTCGCGGCCGAACTGGCCGCCGTACAACCGGCCCGTTTCAGTCACGTCGCCTTGGCAGCGCCGTTCGGGCTCTGGGACCACTCGGACCAAATCCCGGACCTGTTCTCGATCCCACTCCCGGAACTTGCCGCTGGTATGTACGCCAACGTCGAGTCGGAACCCGCCGTCGCCGTGGCAACTGCGCCTTCCGCGCGCATGACAGAGGTCGACCCGGACACGGCAGAGGGCCAGGAGACCATCAACTATCTGATCGAACGTTCAAAATCGATGTCTACGGCCGCGAAGTATTTGTGGCCGATCCCGAACCGGGGTCTGTCCAAGCGCCTTCACCGTGTGACCCAGTCGGCGCTAATTATCTGGGGCGAGAAAGATGGGGTCGTACCACCTGGATACGCCGATCGCTTTGCCGCACAAATGCCAAACGCCGCTGTACACGTCGTACCAGACGCTGCGCACATGGTAGTAGACGAGCAGCCCGACCACGTAGCCGGATTAATCGAAAGCCTGCTGGCGAGATAAACCAAATCAGAGGGCGGGCTGCTCGATAAGATCCAGTCAAAAACGCCGAAAGATCGTTTAAGGATCAGAGTAGCCACACGACCTCTGGATTCGACGATCAACGTCCCGAATATTTCATCCCTGGAAGCCCGGCTTTATACCTCGTCGCCATGCGAGAAATCCCTAAACGGGTAACCGATCTGGCCTCACTTACTTGCGATCTTCTACTGCGTGACGGATTCATCCAAAAGATGCACCGACAACTCATCTACTACCCGCATCGCAATATGGCGTTAAAGGCGGGTAGGTGTTAGCTTGCCCGAAACTCTGACCTTGAATAGAACGGTCCGGATCAAGTAGCAACCCCGGGACGAAGTAACGAAAGCCACAGGTGACGATTTGACCATCGATGTAGCAACCGGCATAGCAAGGATTCTCAAGCAGGAAAACGTCCCATGGGTATCGACCTTTCCAGTTAGCAGTGTCAACAACTCGTTTGGGCGAGAAGGCCTGAAGCTTTTGATGATGCGAGATGACCGTTACGCAGTGGCGGTTGCCGACGGGTTTTCCCGGGTGACAAACGGTGAACGCATTGGCGTTTGCACTTTCTCGGGAGGTATAAACGCCGCCGGAGCACAGGTTGCATATTCCGGAATAGCCCAAGCTTACGAAGACGGTTCCCCTGTTTTGTGCATAGTGGATTCGGTGCCACCGAGTGCAGCAGAAAGTACTCGATATGATCAGGCCACTGCTCTGCGAGGCGTCTCCAAATGGTACGGGGCTATCGACACACCCGAACGTGTGCCAGAAATGATGCGCCGGGCCTACACCATGCTTCGTTCCGGTCGACCCGGTCCCGTGGTCTTGGGAGTGCCTGATGCGCACGCTACGTACGACGAAACGCTAGACCCATACACATCTCCAAAAGGATGGAAAACTCTTCCAGATCCTGATGATGTCGCCAGTGCAGCGAACGCGCTTCGATCATCAAGACGTCCGCTCTTGTTCGCCGGTGAGGGGGTTCTTTACTCGAATGCCGCCGCTGAACTTCGAGAGTTCGCCGAAAAGGCCAACCTGCCCGTCGTAACCACGCTGAAAGCAAAAGGGGTGTTCCCGGAGAACCACCCCCTTTCGGTCGGGACCCGAGGCGATCATGTCGTCAAGTACATCGAGGAGGCAGACCTAATTTTCGCGATCGGAGCCAGTATCTCTCCGGGACGTTTCGGACACGGGATCCCCGATGGCGTGAACAAGAAGATCATCCAGTGCAACATCGACGAATTCGATGTGAACAGGATTTACCCGACTGCGAACGCCGTCATTGGTGATGCAAAAGCGACATTGAAATCGCTGATAGCTGAACTCGACAGTGAACCTATCGAGAGTCGAGATGGAGTCGTAACAGAAGTCAAATCAGCAAAAGACGCTGGGATGGCCGTTTATCGCGAAGCAATGGCTTCGGATGAGAAACCGATAAATCCGTATCGCGTTTACAGCGATTTAATGAACGCGCTGGATCGTGAAAACGCTTTCGTAACTCACGAATCGGGCAACACACGCGACCAGCTTTCAACAGCATTCGAAACCCTCATTCCTCGGGGATTTCTCGGCTGGGGAAACGTCTCGTCGCTGGGGTTCAGCTTCCCGGAGGCAGTTGGTGCCAAGCTGGCCTACCCGGATCGTCAATCGGTCGCTGTCATAGGAGACGCCGCTCTCGCCTACATGCTTGGAAACTTCGAAGTTCTCTCGAGACTCCGGCTGGGCGTTACGGTGGTTCACATCAACAACGGTGGGTTCTCAGGCTACGGCCCTGGATTCTGGGGCGAAGGTCACGACCCATACACATATGACGTTCTCGGCCCTGATGACATAAACATGACCAACGCTATAAAGGAAATCGGCTGGTCAACCGAACGAGTTCACGAACCTGGTGAGGTAAACGCCGCTCTCAAACGGGCATTCGCAGCCAACGAAAACTCTCAACCCGCTTACGTCGAGATCATCGCAAGTCAGTACCCGGTGTATGGCTCCTGGGCGTCTGCCTAGTCAAACCGTCCCAACAAGACTCGGTTAACGCTGGCTCTCAGCGAATAAGAACGGACGTCACCCAATAACAATGGCCCCTCTGCTTTGTGATCAAAGTGAAGGGGCCATTGTTATTGGTTAATTGTTCCTTTAGATAAGTCCCGTTCGAATAACCAGGAACCCATTTTTATCGCCGTATAAATATCCTCGATCGACGACGAACCTTCGATTGGTTTTTACTAACCGCTTACCCGTTCCCACTTGCGCAAACTCACAGGCTCCCGATCAAAAGTGTCGCCCGTGGGGATGACTGTAGTGAACGACACCTCGGCAATATAAACATTGCCTTCAGCGTCCGTATCCATCCCATGGGGAGCCATAAACTGATCTGGGCCTTCTCCCTGAGTCCCGGCACCGAACCGAGTGACTTCGTTGCCATCACGGTCAATGACTATTACGTAGAGACCAAGTCCCGGAACGTCTTTCTGCACCGGCGGCGGACCTGCCTCTGCGACATACAGGTTCGTATCTTGGCCCCGCCCGGCAGCGATAGCTATGGGACGGTGGAAGTGCCACTGATCAACGTACTCTCCTGACGTCGTGAACACCTGTACTCGGAAATTCTCACGGTCGCAGAGCGCCACTTTGTCATCACCAATCATGGTGAGATTGTGCGGCAGTGAGAATTGACCCGGTCCTGTGCCAGGTTCGCCCCACGACTTGATGTGGTTGCCACCGGCATCAAATTTATGAATGCGAGAGTTGCCGTAACCGTCGGAAACAAAGAAGTCGCCAGTGGACGGCTGGATCGCTACATGAGTTGGACGATTGAACGTTCCACCCTCTTGCCACGGGCTCGGCTCGCCCGGCGTACCAAGCGTAAAGATCACATTTCCATACGGGTCAGTTTTCTTAATTGTGTGATCCAGGTCGTCAGCAAGGAACAGGTTACCTTCGGGGTCGACTGTCACGCCGTGCGGACGTATGTAGTCACCCTGTCCCCACGACTCAACGTACTCACCCGCTTTGTTGAGTACGACCATCGGATGGTTACCCCGATTGAACACATACACGCGGTCACGATCGTCATCTACCGCTGCCGCCGTAGCGTCCTTGAAATAGATTCCATGCGGAATCCGGCCCCAGAGTGCGACCGGTTCGTAAACAGTGCTAGAGCTAGCTGGTCCTGGCAATTTGATACTCCTAGTTAACTACCCCGTCCTGTGGGAAGAGATTTGTGCGAGGCGATATACGATCCTATTCCTTGGGTGCCGGATCATCGCCGTCATAGATATGAACGCCGGCCCGGTTTGTCACTGCCAGCCGAACCGCTGACTCATCACTCACCGTAACGATCTCATGTCGGTAACCTTTCTCAACAAACACAACATCACCCGGTCCAGCGCGGAATGGATTTTTTTTACCTACTCGCCATTCCAATTCGCCCTTGAGCACGACCCACCACTCATCGAAGTCAGGATGCCAGTGTGGGTTGTTTGACGAACCGGGGATCGAGTGGATGAAGTTGACCCGATTGCGCTGATCCAGGACAACTTCTTCACCCCAGTTAGTCTCAGTGCCGTGGCGCGCCAACATCCACTCATAGGACGTGTGGATAAGATTCGCGGGTTCGGCGTGGGGCAAGGGGATGAATTTTGACGGCTCGATCCCTTTTATGTCGTGGTTGCTCCACTGTGGTCCGACAACCAGGCGCATATTCCAAGGACCAGTTCCGATCGACCGTATGTCATGTCGGTAGCCGGCGGGGGCAATCACTACATCCCCCCACTTCGCAGTAAAAGGCTCGTACTGGCCGATCTGGTATTCAGTCTCTCCATCCAGCATGATCCAGAACTCATTAAAGTCCGAATGGATGTGCGGATCCGGCGGGGCACCGGGATTGGCAGAGATAAGCAGGGCCCTGTTTCGTCCGTCCTTGTTGAGGAGATGGTTCCATCCCTCTTTACCATCGTTCGCGGCGCGCAGGTCCGCGAGGCGGGTAATCTCTTGATTAACTATCGGTGACGCTACGATCACCATGTTGGATAACTCCTAAACATATCTCGAGAGAGTGTCCTCCGAGCGGCCGGAGTATACATCTGACTGACCGGGTCCAAAGACTGCCGTTATAGTCCATTTCAACTTAGGATTGGGCAGCTAGTGTCCGCCGCCGTGCGTCCAAGTCGCTGTCAGTCTGCCGGTTTGGCTGTCAAGGCGTTAATCATCTCCACGACACAACTCATATCTGGTAGTCCGTCACCTGCCACAGCACGGCTAGCTCGCGTGTAAATATGAAGGCGGGAGTTCAATTTGATTGAAAGGAATTGGGCACGATGAAAATACCTGGCGTTAAGGCGCTCACGTTCGACGTTGGTGGCACCGTATTCGACTGGCGAGGAGCGATCGAAGTGGAAATTCAACGTCAGTCCGATGAGAAAGGGGCAGGTGTTGACGCTCGACAGTTTGCTACGGACTGGCGGGTAAAAATGTTCCAGACCCTTGATCGCATGAAGGCGGGCGAATTGCCGATGCTAAATGCAGACGGTATACATCGACGGGTCCTCGACGAGGTGCTCGATGATCACGCTTCGCTCAAACTATCGGTGTCCGAACGTGATGAGCTAAATCAAATTTGGCACAGGATGAAGACTTGGCCAGGCGCGGTCGATGCGATTCACAAACTGCGTGATACCTACACGACGACCGTATTGACCGTGTTGAGCTTCGCGATTGCCGTGGACTGCTCAAAATATAACGGTCTGAGTTGGGACGGCATCATGTCGGGCGAATTCATGGATCACTACAAAAAAGATCCAGAGGCGTACCAGCAGGGCGCAAGACTTTTAGGACACAAACCTGATGAAGTGATGATGGTTGCAACACACGCAGTCGATCTGATGGGTGCCAAGATGGCGGGACTCAAGACCGCGTATATTCATGTCGAGGAAGAGTGGATCAATATCTATCCAACGCCGGAGCCCGTCCACCCACTCGATGAGTTCGATGTGAGTGCGTCAAGCTGGGCTGAACTGGTTGAAAAGCTGACGTGAATTACGCGAGTTCAGGAGATAGTCGACGAACACGTTGAGAACGTTGCCGAAGCCCGATGTGTTGAGCCGGTACAGTTCAGTGTGGAAGACCCTTAAGAGTTAAGCTGCGAGGATATTCCCAGATAATCACCCTAAACGTTCCGCAGGATTTTCAGGAGTCGGTAGTTTGAATGAAACCGTCAAACAAGCATTGGCCACAGACAAAACAATAGACATTACGACCACGGGCAAACGATCACGCCAGCCACGCAAAACTGAGATCTGGTTCATGTACATCGAGGAGCGCGTTTTCATAACAGGCACTCCTGGACGCCGGGATTGGTACGCCAATCTCGTGGCAACCCCCGAGTTCACGTTCCACCTCAAAGAGTCGACGGAGATAGATCTCACGGCACGGGCTTACCCAGTGATCGAACCAGAGGAGAGGCGCAGAGTCATGTCCGCTCCCGAAACTGAGTGGTACCGAGGGCGGGCGACGATGGACGAATTGATCGCCCGAAGCCCGATGGTCGAGGTCCAATTCGAGTGACCAGATCTCTATCAAACCGATGGTCGGATACGGACCCTCGTTTGCTATGATTACGGTGACTGTTTTTGAGTAGGGTTTGAACTGGCCGAGGCAGTAAATCCGTCTTGCAAACTTAATCTGATACGACTCGCACGAAAATCCTACCCAACGGAGCAATCTCAATAGCCGCTACCGACTCTTCGGGCATTGATGCCGGAGATACTCAACAAGTCTCAACCCCTTCAAACTCCAACAAGCGCACAGGCATTTACCGCGGCTGGCCAATTGCCGGGATCGCATTCCTATCGTCAGGATTCGCCATCGGGATGGCGCAGTACGCTTTTGGTTCGTTCGTAGAGCCACTCGAACAGGAATTTGGATGGACTCGTACCCAGATCAACTTTTCGTTGACCCTGGGTTTGACCACCGGGTTCTTATCTCCGCTTGTCGGCCGATGGATGGACAGGTTTGGAGCAAGACCTGTCATGGTCATTTCACTTCTGTTTCTTGCCGCAGGTTTCCTGTTACGTGCGGTTATGACCAACGCTGGGAATGTGACGATACACACATCTCCAGACTTGATTTTCTGGCAACCGGATATCCATTTCACCTTCCTGACCCAGTTCTATCTGTTCAGCCTCCTCCTCTTTGTCGGATTTCCTGGTGCCACGGTCATGCCGGCTGGCCGGCTAATATCGATCTGGTTCTCCCGAACACGCGGACGAATGATGGGAATCGTTACCGCCGGGAATAATTTCGGTGGATTGACTATGGTGCCGCTTGGCACTTTTGTGATTGCTGCCGCAAGTTGGCGATGGGGTTACGCGGTATTTGGTCTCATCATCATCGGGATAGCAGTAGCCACGTGGTACCTGGTACGAGACAGGCCGGCAGACGTCGCAAAAGAAAACAACAAACGTTGGTCGCCCCCCGAACTCGACGCAGCGACGGCAGCCGCTGCGGCCGCGGGTTACAGCATGAAACAGGTTCTCAGGATGAAGACCTTCTACTTCATAACCATCGGTGTCACCGCGGCCATGTTTACCTACACTGCCGTGTTGACCCAATTAATCCCACATCTAGAGGCCGAAGGGTTCTCAAAAAACGAGGCCGCCGCGGGCCTTTCAATCGTTGCAGCATGCGGCATCATCAGCAAACTGGTATTCGGGCGACTCAGCGAAACGATAACGGCCAGATGGGCGGCAGTTCTAAGTCTGAGCATTCAGACTGCCGGACTCGTGCTACTCGTCATCTCTGACGGCACCAGCATGGCCTGGTTGGCCGTGATCGTATTCGGCCTTGGCTTCGGTGGTATCGGGGCACTTATCCCCCTTACGGTAACTGAGGCATTTGGAATCCGTTACTTCGGAAGTATTCTCGGGACCATCAGCATGGTAGGAGTCTTACCCGTAGTAATTGGCCCATTAATGGCCGGGATCATTTTCGACAGAACGGACAACTATGATCTGGCGTTCGGGATCACAATCGTGATATTTATGGTTGGCGCGGTGTTTATGACCCTAGCCAGCCCGCCCAGACGCCCTACGGCTGAGCCAGTACCGGCATCCACCTGATCAACCGAGCTCTGATCGAACCTCAGCTTCAAGTTTTCGCATGTACTTCAAACTGCGAGTATCCATCTCAAACTGGTCCCCTTCCCTGCCGCCTTCGATCGCTACATAACCGTCATAGCCTGCGTCGACCATGGCTGTCATGAGAAACCGATAATCCATCTCGCCGTCCTCAAGTGAGACCTTCCACGCCACCGCCCGCTCGTTTTCTGGGTGATTTACTCGCACCACGTTTTTGCAGTGCCAGTAAACACAAACGTCGGCCAGCGCTTTCACATTTTCCTCAGGTGTTTCTTCCGGTTCGTTATATTCCCACGCGACATTCCCGATATCAGGATTGATACCGAAGTTAGGACGGTCAACCAGGTCGTGTAGCAGTCGAGCCGACCAAGAGTTGTCGACCGGAGAGGCATGATGCATCTCTATGGCGACTGTAATACCTCGGTCGGCTGCTTCGTCACATACAGGACGAATCGAATCAGCCACGCGTTCGTATAGATAAATTGACGCGTCTTTGGACGAATCCTGAGAATGAGTCCTCCCAGTCGCTTCCCAACCCGCAGGAAGATAGCGCTGAGGCGCCATGAGGTTGCCGACCACCAATAATGAGCCGACCCCTTCTGCATAATCCACGCTTCTGCGTAATACATCGAAGTTACGCATTGCCGATTTCGCTTCTATGAGGGAACCACCAGCGCGGACAGCCACTATCGGTACCCCGAACCCTTCAAAGCGATCCTTAAATTCCTTAACGGCAGAGACCCCGTCAAGTAGTGACAGTGCGTTAGCACCCACTTCCAACCCTTCATATCCGTGCTTACTGACAGATCGAAGCCATGCATCTGTGAAGTGTGAAGGGCGCGCGCTCCAGGTGCTGTAAACATCTGGGAATGCAGCCTGTCGTCTATTCGCGTAGCAGTACTTCATAGAATTTTTCACACCTGAAAACACATTGAGGCGGGCCGAAGCCCGCCTCAATTAGCAATTCGAACTTAGTGGAGTGGAGATCTATCCTCGTCCAGCGTCAATGTCAGAAAGTACCGACTTCGCGTACTCAACGCTTTTCCCATCCGCCAGCCATTGATCCCCGGTCACAGCACCCTCGATTGCCATGTAGCCGTTGTAACCGGCTTCGGACATAGCTGTGATGGCGTAGCGATAGTCGATTTCACCATCCGAAATCGGGACACGGAGGAACACCGAGCGTTCATTCTCCGGATGATTCACCCGAAACAGGTTCTTACAGTGCCAGTACACCGAGATAGGGGCAACCGACTTGATATGTGCATCCGTTGTTTCTTCCGGCGTATCGTAGGTCCAGTAGACGTTACCCAAGTCCGGGTTGATGCCAAAATTGTCACGGTCCACCAGATCGTTGATCAAGTGCGCAGACCAAGAGTTATCCACTAGAGAATTCTGGTGCACCTCTACCGAGATCGTTACGCCCTTGTCACCGGCTACATCGCTGGCTTCCTGTAGTTCCTGGCCCAGTCGCTCGTAATCGTAAATCATGGCGTCACGGCTGGCGTCCTGGGACTTGTACCAACCAGAGCCACTCCCAGGTTTGCCCGGGTAACGTGTCGGAGCACTTAGGGCACCATTGACGATGTCCGCGCCGACCGTCTGTGCAGTGTCGATCATTCGGTGCAGACGGTCACGGTTCTGCTGATATCCGGCGGCGGCGGTCAGCGAACCACCCGACCGTATGGCCATTGCAGGAACGCCATGGTCGGCAAGTCGCTTTCCGAAATCCTTTACCTTTTGATCGGTACCCAGCGCCTCAAGCGCTTGAAAACCGATCTCCATCCCATCCATACCTATGTCCTGCGCTTTGGATAGGAATTTATCGGTATAGTCCTCCGCTTTAACGTCCCAGTTGGGCTGGCTGTCTGGGTACAAAGCGTGACGTCGGTTTGCGTAACAAAACTTCATCGAATCGACCTTCTTAAAGCGCTTATCCTGATCGTGAATAACAGGATTATATTAGCCTAGTTCGAGCGACCGGAGTCTAGCACGACGTAGGCTCTCAGACCTCAAATCTCCATAACCCACCGACGAGACGACCTGCGCAGCGACTGTATGATTACGCCGCTTTATTTAAATTTCGCAATTCGTTGTCCCATCACAGATCAACGTAAAGGCATTCCATTCATATGAAAATCACCGACATTAAGGTCTGGCCGACACGCGTCGTGGAAAACCGATCCTGGATATTTATCGAGGTCAACACCGACGAGGGCATCACCGGATTCGGGGAGGCGACTAACTCCGGTGGCGGCGGCGTGATTATGGTCGCCCGCTTAGTCGAGCTCATCCGTGACACTGTGCAGGGCGCCGACTTCGCAGAAGGCCTGATCGGACAGGACGCAAACGACATAGAGCGGATCTGGCAAAACCTGTACCGACGATTTACCACACTTGGCCCACGCGGCCTTGTGACGTCGGTGATCAGCGGCATCGATATGGCTTTATGGGACATCAAGGGCAAAGCCCTCGGCGTTCCCGTCTACGAGCTGCTGGGCGGCAAGGTCAGAGACAGCATCCAGCTCTACACTCACGTATCAAACCAGGCCGACCCTGTTGCTGCCGCCCGCCATGCTCGCGAGGTTGTGGATATGGGTCACACCGCCCTCAAGACCGACCCTTTCTCGCCCGAGATGGGGCAGTACCATCGCCGCTACATGGACGGTCGTATCTCAGCTGCCGGAGCCCAACATGGGGTCGACGTGATGACCGCTATCCGGGAAGAGGTCGGCCCGGAAATTGATCTAATGATCGATGCCCACGGCAACTTCAACGTAGCGACAGCGATAGACCTGTGCAATCGTATGACGGCGATTAATCTGACCTGGTTCGAGGAGCCGGTTCAGCCGGAAAGCCTGAACGCACTCAGGCAGGTGAAGGCAGGAACAGATGTCCCGCTTTGCGTCGGTGAGCGGTTGTACACGCGCTATGATTTCGCCGACGTTCTGTCTGAGGGTCTAGCGAACTACATCATGCCGGACATCTGCTGGACCGGCGGTATCTCGGAGATGCGCAAGATTGCCACGCTTGCGGAGACCTACTACGTTCCTATCAGCCCGCACGATGCAAGTGGTTCGCTGAACGTAGTTGGCGGTGCTCACGTGATGATGGCGACGCCAAACTTCTACCGGTTGGAAACCTCAAGGCCAAATCCAGATCAGTACAACCGCGTGCTTACGGAACCAATCGAGTTTGTTGATGGTTACCTCACCCTTCCGGATAAGCCGGGACTCGGAGTGGCCTTAGACATAGAGTTTATGGCGGCCCACCCGGACCCACACTGGGCGCAAGCGGGCGGCAGTAACTAACCAGGCAGAGATTACAATCTCGTTCACTGGGAAAATACCGGTATACGCTAACCCAATGATCTTGATCCTTAGATCAAAGAAATAGATTGGCTGCGATATCCGCCAGAAAAGGTGGGAGTATCGGACTAAGTGAGTCCGATCGCCGCCGCGGTGTTATCACCGTCACCGTGGCGACGATCTTTCTGTACCTTTCCCTTTACCTGTACGTACCGTTCCTACCGCTTCGTGCAGCTGAACTAGGCGCGAGCAACACCATGATCGGTGCCGTCATCGCCGGGTTCGCTGTGGGACAGGTCGTACTACGCCTGCCCATCGGTATTGGCGCAGACCTGATCGGCCGACGCAAACCTTTCGCCGTTGGCTCTCTCGTACTTGCGACCCTTGGTGGGTTAGGACTGGCACTCGCACCCAACACCGAGATGCTGCTTGCAGCAAGACTACTTACCGGTGCGTCTGTCGCCGGTTGGGTGGCGATCACAATCCTGTTTTCATCCTATTACCGCCCAGAAGAGACATCAAAAGCGATGTCTCGGATTATGACTGTTTGGGCCGCAGGACTTGTTCTCGGAACTTTCTCCGGTGGGATAGTGGCAGATCTGTTCGGAGTAAAGGCGACATTCTGGGGTGCAGTAGGCGCTGGTGTTATCGGTACTGCACTCATCCTGTCTGCGCCGGAGCCAGTCATGGAGAAGACCGATAGATACGGATTCGATACGCTCAAGAAGGTTGCTACATCAGGGTTCTTGCTGCGATTATCCCTGATCGGTATAACCGTTCAGTTTGTTGCATTCGCGACCTATTTCGCTTTTGTCCCCGTATATGCCGAAAGTATCGGCGCGTCCCTGTCCACGATCGGATACATAACAACATTCACGTTGGCAGCGGCTATGACGGGAACGTTGATCGCCCCATTCGTGATAGCTCGAATCGGATACCGTGCAACGATACCAGCGACGTTGATCGTTGTTGGCGCCGCAACGGCGGCCGTCACGCTCACCAACTCCACTCTCTCTCTACTCATCATCCAGGGCATCGCCGGACTCGGTCACGGCCTTTTATCCGCTGCCCTCATGGCACTTGCGGCCCTTTCCGCCGTTCCGCGACTCCGCGCCACAGCAATGGGCTTATACCAGTCATCCTACGGAGTAGGCGTACTTGCCGGACCACTGGCGGCGGGTTTCGTTGCGGACAGGTCTGGATTAAACGAAGTCTTCGTCGTCACAGCAGGGGTGGCAGTGGTCGGTGCCGGACTGGCCTCAATCACGCGCATGCCGCCCAACACGAACGTCTGATTCGAAATCAATCCCCAAACACCGGTTGCATCCAAGCTTTTTCGCCGTTGGAGGCGTACACGGTCGCGCGCACGTAGTCGTCTGAACGCGATAAGGTGAATCGGGCGGAATTTCCGGAAGTGGTCCACAACTCACGACCGTTTGGACCGGTGAAAACAGTCCTGTACTTAAGCTGAAGTTCGGTCTCTGTCTCCAACTCTATAACGATCTCTCGCCCTCGCACCTCCAATTCGGCAAATTTCACACCGGTGGAGGCATAAAAGTCTCCGCGCTCCATAGCCGAAAGAAGAGATTCATCAGACACTCCGTCGGCTCTGACCGATATCCAACCTCGGCCAGGATTAGACCGTCGTGGTCCGAACTCCCCTTGGAAGTGGTGTGCATCGTCAGTCGCGACCCCAAACATCCGACGACCTGAGGCAAGAACTCGATCCCATATCGACTCGGCACTGGGGCTTGCGCCACCACCCTCGTTATTCACACCAGGGTGACCGTTAAACACCTCCATAGCCCAGGCTCCATGGGTGGCGATAATCTCCCTGTCGCTGTAAGACCATTTGAAATTCGGATGGTTGAGCGTTGCAAGGCCACCAGCTTCTTCTATGGCGTCTATATTGACCTGCAGGGTCTCTACCAGCGTCCGTGCTTCGCGCTGGCCTACCAGTTCGCGCGTGCCGATCCCGCCCAGATGAACAGGAACCTCTCCGAAAGCGGCCGTAATCTCCTCACCCGGGATCAGGTGAGGCCATTTCGCACGTTCAGCTTCGGTGCCGTCAAGAATGGTTCTATGGTTGTGATCCGATAACACAAGAAAGTCGTAATCGTGATCGTGGTACCACTCCGATACGTGCTCCGGCGGCGTATCACCCGGTCCACGTTCACTTGCAGATGTGTGAGTGTGGAGGTTGCCCTTGAACCAGTGCTTGTTTGACATCGGGTAAGCCTACACGCGCTCCTTACGGATGCGAACCGTCACTTCCCGGTGACGCCAAGAAAGATTAACCGAGGCCAGAATTCGGTCTCGAAATGGGCCAAGTGAATCGAGGTTACTGCACAATATCGGGCGCCTCCCAACCCGCGCCGTATCGCCCATTACGTAACCTGACGACTTCAAATGCGTGTTTCGCTTACCTGCTACCGGTCGAGAGTCAAATTGCATATTAGTGAGCAACTGTTCTGGTCGAATCCCCTCCCATTTGACAGTCGCCACGCTCCATCCGAGACTCCGCCCACGGACAATCATGAAAGGCGATGACGATTGACAGGCGATCCAAAGCAACCATTGACAGGCCGATCTTTACTTCCAGGTTTCTGGGAGGTCGGAGCGTCAATCCATAACGAGATCATGGGCCTGACTGAAGAAGAATTGGCCTGGACGTCTGACCGGTTTGAATGGGCTGAATGGAGCATCTCCAGACAGACCAGCCACATGGCATCGATGCTGTATCGCTGGATGTTGCTCCGGTGGGGCGAACAGCTATTTCCAGAAGGGCCGGGACTGGATGATTCAGAAATCACGGCCCTCGCCGCGTCCGATACTGATCGCGCCCTCGACGAGAATATTTTCAAAAGTATCGACGACATTACCCATGCCCTCGATAACGGGCTGGCGCTTGCACAAAAATTGCTAGATTCCCACACCGTGGTCCAGATGCGGCACATGACCATTGAGTCAGTACAGGGGCAGCACTGGGACCTGATGATCAATGCCCACCCGACCGGCATAGACCGGGACAGGAAGACCGGAATATCCATCCTCACAATGGAGGGCACCTTCCGGCACATGTACTTCGAGTTAATCACGCACCTGTTCAACATCCAGCGGCTCAAGCGAGCACAGGGTCTAGAAGCCGCATCAGATCTACCCAGTGTCGGCTATTACGTGCTCGACGGATGGGACGTTTCCGAGGCGTGAAAGACCTAGATTTGGATCCGGAGTTGGAGAAGTAATTCTGGCAACAACACCGTAGGGACGATGCCTGCCCTAACTACACCCGTACTTCAACATCAGGATTATGGGATCGGCAACAAATAAGCGACTTCCAGATGCCCTCTCTCCCAACGGGAGATGGTGTGTGGAAGAAGAACATTCCTGCTCCCAGACGGTTAACAGCACACAAATACGTAGCTATCGGAGACAAACGTGGCAGACAAGCGAAAAGTCCTGATAACCGGCGGGGCCGGGTACCTGGCGGGGATGCTGTGCGAGGGGCTATCGGACAGGTTCAATTTCTCGCTCGTCGATGCCGTAGAGAAGCGTGACGGTGATCCGCGGCCGGACGTCGCCGTACGAGATCTGATCGACCCCGACGTATCAAAGTACGAGGACGTCTTTGAAGGAGTCGATACCGTCATCCATCTCGCGTACAAAAACCCGGGAGGCATGTTTGGAAGCGCCGTGGCACCGCTCGAACGCTTTCCGATCGAAATGCAGAATATCCTGATGGCGTTTAACGTTCTCAGCTGCGCCCACAGCGCCGGGGTGCGCAGGGTGCTGATCGCCACATCAAACTCGGTCACAAGTTGGACGGAACAAAACCGCATCCATTCGCGACTACAGGACGTTATCCACCCGGACGACGCACCGTTCCCTGCCTCGTTCTACGGCTGGGCCAAGCTTTCCTACGAGCAACTCGCCTTCCTGTTTGCCAATGGCGATATCGGACGGAAGATGGACATCGTCTCGATGCGTATTGGAGCCCCAAGGCCTGTGGAGTTGGCCGACTACGGTGACGATATGAACCGATATAAACGAGACCTCGCCGCATACATCAGTCCCCGTGACTGGCGCCAATTTGTTACACGCGCAATCGAGACAGATGACATCTCAAACTCGGACGGTGTGCCCTTCATTATCGGCTACGTGGTGAGCGAGAACACCCGTCGGTTCATGTCGATCGAAAACACTCGACGCATCCTAGACTACAAGCCAGAGGACGACGCAGAAGTGATCTGGGCGGAAGATATACGAAACGCGCTGGCGGGCGAAATCCCACATCCGGGGCGAGTTGGCCCCGGACGCGCAGGCGGAGCATCTACCCAGGGTCAGTAACGATGGTTACGCCCTCTAGAAGGTGGTCATGGCGATATGGATGACAACACCCTGGAAGTTACGCTTCTCGGCACAGGATCACCGATTTTCGTGCCAGGACGATATTCGATCAGCACCCTTATCAGAGCCGGCGATAATTACCTGCTCTTCGACTGTGGTCGCGGGGCAAGCATCCGGCTTCACGAGACAGGTTTGCACCCGGGCCACATCAACAAACTATTCCTCACACATCTCCACTCGGACCACGTCGTGGGAATTCCTGATTTCTACATCTCAGGCTGGTTCACGACCTATGGCCGGCGGCAGGGACCGCTTCGAGTGTGGGGGCCTGAAGGTTCGGCCGCAATGATGTCGAACCTAGACAGTGCATTCGAATTCGATGAAGGCGTCCGGGCCGCCGAGATGAAGATCCACCACAACGCCAACAAGACCCATGACATCGAACCCGGCGTGATTTTCGAGGAGGACGGCATTCGCGTAACCGCTTTTTACGTCGACCACCGGCCTATCTCGCCAGCCCTAGGATTCAAAGTTGAATTCGCTGGCCGCTCCGTCGTTCTCTCGGGAGATACTCGCCCGACCGATTCGGTGATCAAACATGGCGCTGGTGCAGACCTGCTCATCCATGAAGTGATTTGCGGTGACAAAGACAACGCACCGGAACCTGAACAGTTTGAACGGATCATCGCTCACCACACAACACCTCAGCAGGCTGGCGACATATTCACAAAGGCCCAACCCCGGTTAGCCGTGTACTCGCATATCGTTCTGCTGACCGGCGCCGACTCCAGAATGCTGGAACACCAGACGAGAGAGACATATGGAGGTCCGCTCCTAGTTGGAGAAGATCTAACGCGCATCACGATCGGAAACGAGATCACGACAGAACGCCTGTCCTGACTCCTTTAGAGTAGTTCCCGCCTCGCGTGGATTCCCGTCTCCCGTCCGAGAGAGAGCGCAGCAGGAGATAGTTGTCGCTTGAAGAAACGCGTCCGGCGTAAGCCGCCCCCTCGTGAGCCTTAGGACACCCACGAGGGTGAGGACCAGGTCACGCCCTTACATCAGTGCGGGATCAGGGTTCCGCTCAATCGTAAATCGGCAGCTTTCCCTGGATCAGCTTATCGTCGCCGATGTGCGACCGGATCTTCTCCCAGCCCTCGTAATCCCACTCCGCCATGAAGGTAATTGCGTAGCCTCTGCGACCCATACGCGCTGTCCGACCGATCCGGTGAACGTACTCTTCGACGTTGTCCGGCATGTCGTAGTTGACGACGTGGGTGATCTCAGGGATGTCGATCCCGCGGGCGGCGACATTGGTTGATACAAGGATCGGCAACTCTCCGGCGCGGAACATGCCCATCGCCTGGTTCCGTTCTCCCTGCGACAACCCGCCATGCAGCCCCATAGCACCAAAGCCACGCGACTTAAGTGCGTTTGCGAGCCGATCCACACCGATCTGGGTCCTGCGAAATACGAGCATTCGGTAATCGTCAGCCGTGTCATCTAGAACCAGTCGCAACGCGGTCTGTTTGTCTCGTTCTGCGACCTCAAAGTAAATCTGGTCCACCTCGTCCACGGTCTGAATCTCGGCTCCCAGTTGGATCCACATAGGGTCATCCTGGTAGCGTCGAATCAAACGTTTTACAAAGCCCGGAACGGTTGCCGAAAACAGCAGGGTCTGCCGTGAGCGCGGCGTGTGTCGAAGTATAAATTCCATGTCTTCGGCGAATCCGATGTCGAGCATCTCGTCAGCCTCGTCCAGTACCGCAACTCTAACGTTCTGCAGATCAAGCGTTCCCCGTCCCATATGATCCATAACCCGGCCGGGGGTTCCAACGACAACATTGACGCCGCGCTGAAGAGCCGCAAGTTGGCGATTTATCGGCTGCCCGCCGTATACGGCACAAACGCTGATCCCACGGTATTTTCCGATCCGCTCAACTTCCCGCGCCACCTGCATCGCAAGTTCACGTGTCGGCACAAGGACAATCGCCTGTACATCCCGGGAGTAAGGGTCAACTCGTTCACATATCGGGATGCTAAACGCGGCGGTCTTGCCGGACCCGGTTATGGCCTGCCCCACGAGGTCACGTCCCTCAAGACATCCGGGTACAGCTTCAAGTTGAATTGACGAAGGAGTCTCATAGCCCATGTCCGCGAGTGCAGCTGCTATGGGACCAGATAGTTCTATATCGCCGAATTTACCGCGCGGCGGACCGTCATAGTTTTGAAGACTGCTTCCGGTGTTCTCGAGCGGAGCACGTTCGTCGATCCGCCTTGGTGCCTGAGATTTCCGTCCGGAATCTCTTGAACTCGAAGACCGTCCTTGGGGTCGGCCTCTGCCACCTCTGGAACCTTTCGGCGCGGCGTCTCCATGTTGATCTCGCCGACTTCGTGGCTTTCGTTCAGAGCGTGACACCACCTGCGAGTCCTGCCGCCGTGATCGGCGTTCCCGACTCGGCTTGTCTTCGGAAAGTGGTTCCATCTCTTGCTGAGACGAATCGGCGCGTTCTCCGGCTACTTGGTCACCATTTCCGCTGCGCCGGCCGCGCCCTCCACGAGATCGGCGGCGGCTTGGCGCGGGCGCGTCATTTTCGTTTCGAGGAACTCGCTGATGCGTTTCTGTCTCTAACCGGTCGGTGTGGCTTACCGCGGATTCACCGGACCGGGGAGTTTCTACAGAGTTGCTGTTTCGGTCACGGGTTACAAATGAAGAAAGAGTGCGACGGATGATGCCTTGTTTGCGTCTACCACCCGAACTATCACTATTTGTACCTGAGTCTTTGTTTAAATCTGGCATGTAATACATCCCAGTCTAGGTACTGCGTAACGTCGATGCAATCAAAGTCAGTGGCGTTCGATTGTTAATCACCAGTAAGGAACACCGGTTAGAGCCTATCAACACTCGTCAGAATCTGTCGCGACCTCAAACGGCGAACGCCCGATTGTTCCTGTTAGGTTCATGTCGATGGATACACACGCCGAATTTCGGACCTCTGAGCGGGAGACTCTGGCCATACGGCTGGCTGTGATAGCCGGCGCGCTTTTGTTCGGGCTAATGACCGGAGCCGACCTTATAGGCGTGCTGGTACTTGCGGTCGTATTTACTTCATACACGGTCCTGCTGCAGTTCATCCTCCTTTCGCGGTTCCACTCAGACGGATGGATCTACGGCATGATGGGCGCCGATCTCCTCTTCACTGGAGGTGCAACCGCCATCCTCGGGCTGCCTGGCCCGGCCATCGCGATACCGGCCCTGTTTGCCGCCCAGTACGCCCTGTTCCTCGGATATCGGGGCGCGACCATCTCGGCCGTCCTTGGAATTACCGCCGCACTAGGCGGAGGAATAATCGCTGGTGGCATTACTGTAGACGCAATATCAGCCACCATACCGGTCATCTCCGGGGTCGCTGCCTTGTCCGGATATATTGCTTCGAGCCGATTTTCTGAACGTTCCGCACGTCGGGAGGTACAACTGGGCAATGATTCTGATGCCCGAGCAGCGAGGTTGCTCGATGGACTCCGGCCGATTTCTTCTGCCAACGATGAGACCACTGCGCTAGAAGCGTTCGCCCGGTCCATACTGACCATCACCGGGTTCGACGCGGTCGTGGTTTACACCCACAGGGGTGGGCTGGGACTACAACAACGCGTGCTTCTCAAACGAGATGGGGAGGACGACACAATCAACGATTCAACGGGTGCTTCCGAAGAGTCGATAAACGGCGAATCCGTTGCCGCCCGTACTGTGGCACAGGGTGTCGCGCTTGCGCTGGGAATCGGCGGCCGGGCTTCGGAAGACATGCCCAGTTGGGCGATCCAGATGGGGTACCAGTCTGGAGTTGTCGCTCCAATGATCGTCGGGCATATCCCAACTGGTGTTGCGTTCGGGCTGTGCCGAAACGAAAACTCTTTGACACTGGACCAAATCGACCAGATGGAACGATTCGTCTCGTTGTCGGCCCGTCTGGTGGCGGCGCACAACTCCAGGACTCAGCCAGCCGCACGCGACCGGCTTTCACTTGAATTGGACGCCGCAGGAAGGACCGAACTCGGCGAGTCTCGACCGATCATCAAAATGGACGGACTGACGTTAGATCCTGCGACGGATCGATCTTCAGTGGTCGGCGTGCCTGTTTCGCTCTCCCGTTCGGAGTTCGACCTTCTCTATGCTCTTGCAGGAACCCCGGGACAGGTGATGGATCCGGGGTTACTCATAGAATCGGCGTTCGGCGACGCACCGGACGGCGGACAACGGGCCGTAGACACCACCCTCTATAGATTGAGGCGCAAATTGTCGCGAGCGCCTAAGGGCGAAGACTTAATCCACACGATCCGCGGCAAGGGATATCTTCTGGTGCCACCATCAACTGAGAAGGTCCCCGACGATATCTCAAACGCTGTCTCCGCCTGAAGATAACCAAGCGGCCCATACGGGAGGACGGCTAGCTCCTAACTGAAGGCAGCAGTGGTGTCGCGAGCGTCGCGAAGTCGTCGCCGATCCTCGGCCGATTCGTCGATCGACTCCGCCATAGAGTTCTCACTCTCAATTTCACCGCCCTTGGTGACAACTTAGCAAGTCGTGATCAATTTGGTCCGTAATTTGAGACCTGTATCTGCGGGCATTGGAACTAAACGTTGCGGCCGGTACCGATAACGAAGACGAGCGATCGGGTCAGCGCCGGGGGGCGTTACTGATCCCAATCGCTCGTTATACGTCCGTGCCCATCAAGGGGGGCTGATGGTCGGTGGCGCACTGCCTGCTGGAATAATTCCCAACAGGCCGGTGAAGGGGGTTCACCGAATTATTGAACGGTAGCACGTTTGTTCTAATACCTGCCCGCAACATCTATTACGAGTTTTGGAACAATTGTGCTAATTTTCGAATTCCAGACTTTGAGATACCTAAACCGTTTCCGCGAGCAATCACCTCATGCCAGCTAGCAAAAGACCCTTCCACCGCGCCAGCGACAATCTCATGACATATCGACTTAAGTGGGCTGCATGGGAGTGGCTGTACAGCGAGGCAAAATGCCGAGCCATCGGTTTCGAGGTTCGACTGGAAGGCCCTGGCGGCCGCGTTGTAGATGTCGTTGGAGTCGGGCCGGATAATCGCGTTTACGCTATCGAGGTGAAAGCGTCGCGGGGCGACAAGGCCCGCGATGATCACGATATCGACGATCTGAAGCGCCTTCAATCTCGAGTCCCCGTGATGGATAAAACGGTTCAGTTTACGGTCGGGGTTTTGGAGGCGGCCGCAGAGTACGCGGTGTCGTCTGGTGTCAAAAAACTTGGATCTGATCCGGCTTATCGCCAGGCGCTATCTGATCTTGATAACCGAACGGAGAAACGGAACGCTTACGCAAAACGTGTGGCCAACTTCAGTACCAAGTTCCGGGACCCCGGTTTCCTGAGCACCGCCCATTGCCACTACCTCATGGCTCCTGCCGGGATGATACGGCGTGACGAGTTACCGCCGTTCTGGGGTCTTCTTGACGGAACGCCACGAGTTGTTATCGAAGCGCCGGTAAAACAGGTCGCAGACGCGACAACACACGTACTCCGTAACATAGCGCGATCGAACTCGACGACGATGATGACCGAATACGGTGTAATCAGATCAAAGGGACAGACAATGTTTCCAGACCACGTAAGGCCGGTTAATGCGTGACTATCGCGTCGCGAGCATTTCCTTGATCTGCGAGATACCTTTGATGAGGTTTTCCTCAGAGTTGGCAAACGACAGCCGAGCGTAGCCCTGACCAAACTCACCAAATGCAGTACCCGCAAGTAACGCCACATTAGCGTCATACATGCATGCTTCGGCGAACTCCTGACTCGTCATGCCGGTACCACGTATGTTCGGGAACACGTAAAACGCGCCGTCCGGCGTTCGGCAATCTATGCCGTCGATGGAGTTCAGACCGTCCACGATCACTTTTCGGCGCTTCTTGAACTCACGAACCATGTCGATCACCGGTTGTTGCGAACCTTCAAGCGCCGCTATCCCGGCTATCTGAGTAAACGTGGTCGACGCCGACACGGAGTTGGTGGTCAACCGACTGAACGGCTCCACCAACGCATCAGGCAGCACCGCCCATCCGAGCCTCCAACCAGTCATCGCGTAGCTTTTAGAAAAGCCGTCAAGGATGATAGTCCGATCACGCATCCCGGGAATCTGTGTAATCGAAGTGTGCTCGCCGTCGAAGTAAAAGTCGTGGTAGATCTCGTCACTCAAAACGATCAGATCGTGCTTGATCGCCAACTCTGCGATCCGCTCAAGATCTGAGTGCGGGATCACACTTCCACAAGGATTGTTTGGGGAGTTTACAACGATCAGTTTCGTTCGCTCGGTAATCTTCGATTCCAGATAGTCGATGTCCGCAGTGAATCCAGACTCTTCATTCAATGGCAGTGGAACAGGCGTCCCGCCACTGAAGTTAATCATCGACTCATAGATCGGAAATCCCGGATTCGGGTAAATCACCTCGTCGCCCTCTTGCACCAGGGCGAGCATCGTGTAGAACATAATCGGCTTTCCGCCGGGTGATACAACGATGTTGTCTGGGCTGACGTCGTAACCCATTCGCTTCGATACGAAGTCGGCGACCGATTGTCGAGCCTCCGGCAAACCCGGCGACGGCCCATAATGAGTGAAACCATCGTCGATCGCCTTCTTGCCGGCCTCGCGAATGTGCTCCGGTGTGTCAAAGTCCGGTTCGCCGATTTCAAGATGGATGATAGTCCGGCCTTGTGCCTCTAATGCCCTGGCCTTTGCCAGCGTTTCAAACGCCGTCTCAGTGCCGAGGATACTCATCCGTGAGGCTAGTTTCATTACGCGGACCAACTTCAGACATCTCGCGGGCGCATGGCGTCGTTATCGCCCGCGATCATTGTTTGTGAATGATTTAACAGAAAATTATTTTGGGCGAGGCCCAATCGGGTGTCAACAGTTCATCCGTGTAACTGAGTTTGGATTCGGAGATATTCAAACGATTCAAATCGCCCGTCGGTGCGATAATCCCGCTGCCAGACAGTTTGGCGGCCTTGCCAAACGATTCCTGACACCGTGTCACAGGGGGACTCTCCAAGTGCTCAAAAACAAGATGAAGGCGAAGATCAAGGCCGGCGAGCCCGTGTTCGGGATCTCTATCATGTTCCCCTCACCACATCTGGTCGAGATTATCGGACTGCTCGGTTTCGACTGGGTATTGATCGACTGCGAGCACGGTTCCATGACGGCAGAGAACGTTGAAATGCTGGCTCTCGCGGCCGAACGCCACGGAATGACGCCCATCGTCCGCCCAGAGGTAAATCGCCCGGATTTGATCGCAAAATATTTGGACCGAGGCTGTCAGGGCGTACAGGTCCCACACGTCATCACCCGTGAAGACGCCGAACGAGCTGTCAGGGCGGTCAAATTCGCGCCAGAAGGCATGCGAGGGTTGGCGCGAGGAACCCGAGCCGGGGACTACGGCTTCCTTGGCGATGGGCCCGATATGGTGAAGGCGCTCAACGATGAGACGTTGATATGTGTTCAGATCGAGGATCGTGAGGCACTGGATAACCTCGAAGATATCCTCAAGACCGATGACGTCGACGTATTCTTTGTCGGCCCCTCAGATCTTTCACAGTCGCTAGGGCACCCCGGAGATCGAAGTCACCCCGAAGTACAGAGCGCCATTGCAGACGCCT
>JAAZYK010000070.1 GCA_014239685.1 Dehalococcoidia bacterium
GCATCTTCTCGAGCCACATTCCAACTCGGAGGATTTCAACGAATCCGTCCTCGGAATCTCCGCCGCGGACCTCATCTAGAAACGCCTCGATCTCGGCCGAAAGTTCTACCGACGGCGGCGGTGTCTCATCATCGTTCGAGTCGTACTCGTCCTCAAACCGCTTCACCATCTCGGCCAGCCGCGGATTGTTCGTCATTGCAGGCGTCACCTGAGAGTACTGTTGCTCCCCTAGTTCGACCTCTGGCAGCTTCACGTCCTTGAAGTCGTACAGCGGAGCCAGAGCCTCAAGTGCACGCGCCGCTCCGGCGTAATCGTTATCAAGCTGGAGGTACATAGGTAGGTGGACCATGACCGTCAGCGTCGCCAACCCGCGTGCGGTCGCGCCCACACCAATCCCGTTCGTCGCCGAGGTCGGGCCCTCATACCGACTTCGGGAAAGCGTTACCCCACCCAAATCCGGAGCAACCTCCCACCCCCTGCTCGATCCCGTCACAAGTAACGGACGAGAGTGCGGAACGGAGTCGTACATGCCACCAACTGTGATGTAAGTGGTCACTCCAAGCGCTTCAAGGATTTCGAGGACGGATTCGTTGAAATCCTCCGAGTTGGAATGGGGCTCGAGAAGATGAACCAGAACAAGATCCGGCGCTTCATCACGTCGAACGATCTCGATCTTCGAGGTCGGACTCGTGATCTCACGCTCGCCATCTACCCACTTCATCTCAGGCCGGTAACGCGTGAAATCGTAAAAATGTCCGGGCCGTCGAAGAGTTGCGACTTCCTCAGCCTGGTAGATCGATGCCAGTCGCGATAGGACGATGGTCCCCACGTTGCCGACATTAATCCATGGCCGGAGCATCACTATCGCGTGGGGATCACGCAGCGGCACTTCCGGCGGGTCGAAATCAAACCATCCAATTTCCATATGGCGCGTACCCTAGCAAAACTTCACCGGGCGTCGCAACCGTAATAACTCCAGTAATTGTCTTTGTACCTCCGGGATATATGAAAAGCGTCCATCCCGCTTTGACCACCCCATCGACCAAACTTATACTCGACTCTGCTTATATGACTGATATTACGAACAACGGACCCGACAACGATCCGTCTCCGGACGAACTGGCAAACGATTCGGGACAATCCTCAGGGGACGATTCATCCCGTCGGCCAGACCAAAACTGGCTGTACGAACGCACCAATGCGGCGATCGCGGGAGATACAGAGCTGGTCAAATTGCGGCTCAAGCCGCTGAATCGATTCAACACGGATGTGACCGGACGTGCCGAGTTCATCAAGATCTACTACGGCATAAGCTGCGAATGCTCTACGGCGGCGGTATTAAGCGTCGAAGCTTCAGCTGACAAAACCCGGGAAGAGTTTCAGGAAGCACTCCCTGCGCTGCTTGAAAAACTCCAGATGCAGGCCGTCGGATTCCGACGAATGGATTGCGATTCACACCTTCAGATGCGAATCCAGAACCTCCCGACGGCCCGCTAGCGTAAAAAAAGCTATCGGGAAGCACGACCTGGAACTAGAATTAGAACCTAACGGTCACCCACTCCACCGGCAATAGATGGCCACTCGCCCCCAGATGAATAGATGAAAGGCCCATATGCCCAGGCGAAAGCTGACACCGGAACAGGCGATAGAGGGAACCATCAAGTTCTCTGAACGCTATGTCGAACGCGGTGCATACGAGTTTTTCCCAGAACCGGAAGTGGTTACAGAGGTCCAGAAGGGCCTTGCCGAAAACCAGGTGACGCACGGCTACCGCTACTGTCCTTGAATGCCCCTCAGCGGTGATCCCGTGGAGGATCGCAAGAAGATCTGCCCGTGTGACAGGCATCACGAGGACATCGCTCGTGATGGCTTCTGTATATGAATGTTTTTCGTTAGCGAAGAGTTTCTTCGTGAGTACCAGGGTGCGGACGAAATCACCCAGACCATCGACGAGGCGGTTGCCGAAGGTGAGGACCTGTTTGGCGGGGACTACATGACCAAGTCGGAAGCCAACACCGGACGCAGGGATGACGCACCTGACGAGTAAGCGGTTACAATCGGTAACAAGTCACGCACATACAATTGTGGCCAGATTCCAAACAGTATTCAGGAGTTCGGGTTGAGCGCAGACAACCAGATCACGGTCTTCACCTCAAACGGCTGAGGCCCCTGCCACATGGTGAAAGTGTATCTTTCACGAAAAGACATCCCGTTCGAGGAAGTAAACGTCTCCGGCAACCGTGAAGGCGTAAAGCGCCTGATCGCACTGGGACGAAACACCACCCCCGTAACCACCATCGGTGACGACGTGATCGTCGGCTACAAGCCGAAGGACATCGACGCCGCCCTTGAAACTGCTGGAATCTCCTAAGACCAGATTCCAGAGACCCGGAAACCGAAAGGCCTCGCCAACTGGCGGGGCCTTGTCGCGCCTGTGGAGTGTGGGTGCCAAACCAATTAGTCATTGTGAATGTAGCAAGACACACCGCTGAGTCGGCCAACAGCGACAGCACATTTCCCCTCTCCGGGCAGGAAAGGCTAAACCATCATCCCCCAACCTCATCGACGCCTTTAATCTCCTGCGAAGTTAGGCAACACAGACGATCGCAGAATTCGGAGCTTTGAGAGCCTCTGATCACCATCGGCAGTACACTCGCCCACGCAAACACCCGTACACCAAACAACCACACAAGGCAGCGGCAATCATGCTTGAACAGTTCCACGTCCCAGAAGACATCGCATACCGGGTTCAGCACGATGCCCTTAAAGATACCTGTACCGAACTATTGGAAAAGGCCGGGCTGCCGGAACTAGACGCCAGGCTCGCTGCCGATGTTCTGGTCGCATCCGATCTTCGAGGCGTCGAGACTCACGGCGTATCGAACCTGATGCGCAATTACATCACCGGCCTCGGCAACGGCCACCTCAACCCACACCCCAACATGCGAATTGTGCGTGAAACCCCGGCCTGCGCCACTATCGACTCCGACGCAGGCATGGGCGTCGTGATCGCTCCAAAAGCCATGGAGATCGCAATCGAAAAAGGCAAGGCTACCGGCGCCGGACTGGTCACGATCGCCAACGGACGACATCTCGGGATGGCCGGCTACCACGCCATGATGGCGCTTGAACACGACATGATCGGTCAATGCATGACCGCCTGCGGTCCGTCCTTCGTTCCCACTTTCGCCGCTGAAGCCGCCATCGGCACCAATCCGATCGCAATCGCGGCCCCCGCAGGCGAAGAGCCGCCCTTTGTGTTCGACGCAGCCATGTCCATCCTCGCGGCAAATAAGATCACTCTTGCGAAACGCCTCGAAGTCGATCTGGAACCCGGATGGATCGCTAGCCCCGACGGCACGCCCATCACAGAGGCCGGTCCAGTCCCGGACGACTACATGCTCTTGCCCGCCGGGAGCACTCGCGAACTTGGGTCACACAAGTCATATTCGCTTGGCGTCGTGGTCGATATTCTTGGCGGCCTCCTGAATGGCAGCCCAGCCGGCCCGATGGCGCCCAGAGGGAATAACAACCACTTCGTTGCAGCCTACGACATCGAGGCTTTCATAGATGTGCAAGATTTCAAGAAGGGTATGGACGAGTACCTGCGTACATTGAGAGATCTCAAGCCAGCCCCCGGACACGACCGCGTCTTCTACGCAGGACTACCAGAGCACGAAGAGGCCGCAGAACGTAAGGAACACGGAATTCCGCTTCACCCCGAAGTGATCGACTGGTTCCGTTCCGCTTGCAGCGAGCTAGGAGTAGAGTTCCGACTGTAACCCACCGGAAGCCGATGTCCCCTCTCCTTGCCCGAGAGGTTCAGAGCTTGAGAGAAGCTCAACTTCCCATAACCTTGCATTCAATAATCAACTTCAAACGCCGTCGGTAAACATACCGACTCACTAGGAAGAGCTTTCTTGCCCAAGTTCGTAATCATGCCGCCACAGACGGACCACCAGAAGTCGTGGGCCGCAAGAATTTCAGACACGTTGCCGGACTACGATGTGGTGCTCCCGGCGAATGCAGACGAAGCGAAGCGGGAAATCGTGGACGCTGACGCTGCTTTTGGAAACCTCCCGGCGGATGCGCTGGCGGCGGCAACCAGACTGCGCTGGCTTCAGTCGCCCCAGGCTGCCCCACCTCCGGGCTATTACTACGACGAATTGATCGAGCACTCAGTCACCGTCACGAACTTCCGTGGCATCTATAACGACCACATCAGCGCCCACATCATGATGATGGTGCTGTCCCTGTCCCGTGGCCTTCCCGGCTACATGCGAGCAAAGGCAAGAGGCGACTACGAGAAGGACGCCAACGACGCGCCGTTTGTTTTCTTGCCCGACTCGACCGCAATCATCGTCGGAGTCGGCGGCATAGGCGGTGACACCGCCCTGCACTGT
Organism: Dehalococcoidia bacterium; assembly: GCA_014239685.1. Taxonomy (GTDB): domain Bacteria; phylum Chloroflexota; class Dehalococcoidia; order Lucifugimonadales; family Lucifugimonadaceae. The sequence continues at coordinate 4,404 of JAAZYK010000070.1, forward strand.
AAAGGTTTCGGCATGCACGTCATCGGCGTTGACCCAAGGGTCGGCGACCCCCCCGCCGGTGTGGACGAGCTTTTCCCAACAGATCAGTTGGCCAGCGTGATCGGGCGAGCCGATTTCGTGCTGGTCACGATGCCACATACGCCGGATAACAGGGGCCTTTTCAATGCCGAAATGTTCGCCCGAATGAAGAGCACGGCGTACTTCATCAACATCGGCCGCGGCCCGACCACAAAGTTGGACGATCTAGCAGAAGCAATAGAAAACGGCGTGATCTCGGGCGCTGGACTGGACGTGTATGAAGTAGAGCCCCTGGACCCGAACCACAAGCTCTGGAAGTTGGACAACGTGATCTTGACCCCGCATGTGGCAGCAAAAGAAGACGAGGGTGGAGCCAACCTCAACCAGCGACGCTCAGACCTCCTACTCGACAATGCCCGCCGCTTCGCCACCGGGGAAGAGCTCCTCAACGTGGTCGATAAATCACTGTGGTTCTAGGCTCTAACGAACATAGACATGGCATGGACGTATGGCAATACGCCAATCGGCGGCCCGAAGGTCGTCGTTACGCGCTGGTTTCTATGCAAGCTAAAAATTGACCACAACCCGCGCCGATAACTACCAGTGGATCGCGCTATTCGCCGTCTCTCTCAGCGTCTTCACAACAGTCGTCGACTTCAGCGGCATTACCGTCGCACTACCGACCATAGCGGACGACCTCGACCTGTCATTGCCAGCGGCATCCTGGATCATCCTGGCGTCCACGCTAACGATAATCGCAGTCCTGGTCCCCGCGGCCAGCCTATCTGACAAAATTGGCCGCAAGCGATCCTACACACTTGGTCTGGCGCTCTTTGCTATCGGAGCGATTGGTGTCGCGCTTTCACCCTCGTTTGGATTCCTGATCGGCGCACGCATCGTCCAGTCCGCCGGTATTGGCATAGTTCAGACCAACTCATACGCCATCATCGCCACCGTATTTCCGGCCGATCAGCGCGGCAAAGGTATCGGCGCTTACACTTCCACCGTGGGACTGGCGGGAATCGCAGGGCCGATCATCGGCGGCGTCGTGGTCGACGCCCTTGGATGGCGGTCGTTCTTCGTCATCACCGCGGGCCTCGCGATCATCGCCACGGTCGCCGCCATACGGCTTCTCGACCCAGCCCGGGTCGACGGCGACCGCAAACGGTCTACCGGGCCTGGGTTCGACTGGGTTGGTGCGGCGTTATCGGCCGCGATGCTTTCAGTGTTTATCGCCGCCATCAACACCGGAAGTCGTGTCGGCTGGGACTCGACATGGATCATCGCTGCGTTTCCGATCGGCTTCATACTGCTGGGCCTATTCGTTTGGCGAGAGCTGTCTATCGAACGCCCGATGATCGACCTACGCGTCTTCACGAATGCACCGTACTCGTTCTCGATGGCCACCAGATTCTTCGGTTTCATGAGCGGGTCAGGCTGGCGATTCATGATGCCTTTCTACCTTCAAGAAGTGCGAGGGTTTCAGCCGAGCCAGGTTGGTTTGCTCATTTTCTCATCGGCCGTAGGGATGGCGATTTTTTCTTACATATCTGGACGACTTTCTGACAGATATGGAACTCGGCGGTGGGTAATACTCGGGCTTGTGATCGTGGTGCTCGCCTCTATTTTCTACTCGACACTAGACTTGGATACTCCGGTATCTCTAATTGTTTTCGTACTTTTCATCAGCGGAATGGGCCTCGGGTTATGGGAAGTACCGAACACCACTTCCGCTATGGATACTGGCGAAGAATCTGCCATCAACACGACGGGTGCGCTGGTCAACGTCACCCGGAACGCCGGGAACATAGCGAGTATCGCCATCGCATCATCCATCGTGACCGGTGTTCTTGTGGCCAGGGGGTTTGAGCCGGACATCTCGTTAGTTGGTAAGGACGAGACAGGAATGATGGCAGACGCCTTTCTGGATGGCTCCCGTTGGGTCTTCATCGCACTTGCTGTGGTAGGAGCTGCTTCGGTCCTGGCCGGGTGGCGTGTGGTGATGCGCAAACCGAAGAATAGTGCTCAGTAGGTCAGTATCGGCTGCGCGCCCTTATGGTCGAGCCGTTACCATCGTCGATCCAACCCACAAAGCAATGAAAGGTCATCATGCGGGTAGTCCAGTTTGAGATACCGGGCACAGGTCGGCGCGTAGGTGTTATCGACGGCGACGATGTAATCGACATCACAGCCGAGTCGCCGTCTCTGACATATATTTTCCAGGTATTCGATGCTGCACAGAACTCAGGCATCGGCTTCGAGGAAATTCTCCAAGAAGCCGCGAATGCCAGCGACACGAGGCTGAACTACGCCGAACTCCTCTCGGCCCCGGTCGGTGGCGATGCGCCCTTCCTTCATGCGCCGGTCGACCACTTCGATCCGCATCGAGTCCTGATCTCCGGAACCGGCCTGACCCACACCGGTAGCATGGAGTCTCGTGACGCCATGCACGTGGAAGAAGACGAGCCCAAATCTGAAGAGCCGGCCACCGATTCCGCAAAGATGTTCCAGATGGGTATCGAGGGCGGCAAGCCAGAACCTGGGACTCGCGGCACATCTCCGGAGTGGTTCTACAAGGGAAACGGAACCTTCTTGCGCGGCCCGGGAGAGCCGCTGGACATCCCGGCTTACGCACTCGACGGTGGCGAGGAGCCGGAGGTCGCTGCCTGCTACATCATCGATCGCAACGGCACGCCGCGCCGCCTTGGATTCACGCTCGGGAACGAGTGGGCGGATCACGAGACGGAACGCATCAACTACCTCTACCTGGCTCCATCCAAACTACGTGTTTGCTCGATCGGGCCAGAGCTGGTGACCGACTTCGCGTTCGAGGAGTTGGAGTACGAGTGTGAGACGACCCGCTCCGGAGATACGATCTACCAGAGCGGTCCGATCTATTCCGGCGAGAAGTACATGTCTCACACGCTAGCCAACTGTGAGGATCATCACTTCAAGTACCCGGGGCACCGGGTGCCCGGCGACATCCACGTGCATTATTTCGGCACGAGCAAGATCAGTTACACGGAGCGGAAGTGGAAGTACGAACAGGGCGACGTAGTGACGATCTCCGCCCCGGGATTCAGCGCTCCGCTCCAGAACCCGGTAGTCGAATCAGATGCCGACGCAGGGTCAGTGATCGAGGTCAAAAAGGCCTAGGAGTCGGTGAGGTGGGGCAGGTACCACCCTTCGACTTGCGGACCGGGTGTTTGTAACCTGCCCTGGAACAGATTCAGAACGATGTCCGTGATTCTAAACCTGATACTTCCGGCATCGGTCGGGCATCATAATAACCAGGGTATCCTCGGCGAACTCTAGATCGCTGTTCGTCGCCCCATTCGACCGAAGGAGCATCCTTTGACCAACGCCGATAAATCGCTTGCAGCTCTCTGGACTGATTCCGGGACGTTCGATCTCATCGACCAGTCGGTGCCCGAAGCGGGACCGGGCGACGTCGTACTACAGGTTGGTTCGGCAGGCATATGTGGTTCCGACCTGTTTTTCCTTGGTGTGCGTAATGAGCTAGATCCGGTACCTGTCGGGCACGAAGTTGCTGGCACCGTGATTTCGGCGGGACAGGCCGTTCGAGGAATGGTCAAAGGTGATCGAGTCGCCGTAGAGATGGTTGGACTGTCCCGGGCCTGCATGTCGTGCTGGTTCTGCCGGCAGGGACAGTACGTAAAGTGCGAAAACCGCCAGGAAAGACGTGGTGGTGGATTCGCTTCGTACATGTGTGTTCCTGCACACGCATGCTTCAAACTTCCGCCGTCACTCACTTGGGAACAGGGCGCGCTGGTGGAGCCGCTCGCAGTTTCGGTGCATGCCGTCAGACTGGCCGATGTGCACTCTTACGAGACCGCCGTCGTGCTCGGTGCCGGGACTATCGGACTGACCTGTGTTGCGGCGCTATCAGCCATGGGTGTGCGGGACATTCTCGTGACGGCCCGCCATAAGCACCAGGCCGATATGGCCATGCGACTAGGCGCTTCGAAGGTATTCGAAGCAGAAGACGAGAATGGCTGGCTCAGAGCGGCGGATGCGGCAACTGGGCGCGGTGCTGATATCGCAGTCCCGGAGGGCGGTAGTGCTTTACTCGACGCGGTCCACGGGCGAACTGAGGGTCGCGGCGCCGATGTGGTGTTCGAATGCGTTGGCGGCACTTCCGGGGGATCTCTGGCGCAGGCTATTTACACGACCCGAAAGACGGGCAGGATCGTCAGCGTCGGCGGACCAAAGAACCCGATACCGTTCAGTACGGTCGGCATGCTCCAGAGAGAACTCCGATTAATCATGTCCCACTGCTACGCCGTGCTAGATGGCAAGCACGACTATGAGGTGGCAATCAAAATTCTGGAGTCCGGCATCCCGCCACTGGGGGAGCTGGTTACACACCGATACGGTCTGTCAGAAATTAACGAGGCCTTCGCCCTCGCAAAAGACAAATCGTCAGGCAGCCTCAAAGTCCAGCTCATCGGCGTGTGAGTTTCAGCCATAACAATGGCCGATATTTACGAGGAATAACGCTCAGGAACCCTTCACGGGTCACGTCCGACCCGTGTGATTACTCTGCTACCGCGTTCCCCATGCAATTACCTACCCGGTAACAGCACCTTTACTCGCCGGTTGCACCAGCTTGATGTATTTACCCAACGTGCCCCGGGTGTAGGCCGGCTCTCTCGGGGTCCAGGCATCAAGGCGTCTCGCCAACTCCTCGTCGGACACCTTGAGGTTCAACTCAAAGTTCTCCAGGTCAAGCTCTATGGTGTCTCCATCTTCGACGGCTGCGATCGGACCGCCCACAAAAGCCTCGGGGCCAACATGGGCGATCATCGATCCGTGGGTCGCTCCGGAAAACCGTCCGTCAGTCATTAGGAAAACCTTTTCGTTCAGGCCCTGCCCGGCGATCATCCCGGTCACCTGAAGCATCTCACGCATTCCCGGTCCGCCCTTCGGTCCTTCGTATCGGATGACTATGAACTCGCCTTCTTTGACCGTCCGCTTATTCAATGCGTCGATCAATTCCTCTTCCTGCTCAAACACCCGCGCCGGGCCCGACCAGGTCGCCCCGAACTGGTGGCCTGCGACCTTCAGAGTGCAACCTTCAGGGGCGAGGTTGCCGTGAAGCGTAACGAGGCCCCCGGTCTCAGAAAGCGGATCATCGATTGAAGTAATGATCGGCTCCGGCTTACCGTTCGAGGGATATATGTGAGTTTTTGAGTCGTCTTTAACGCTCGCAAGGTTCTCCTCGAGAGTCTTGCCGGTTACCGTCATAGCGTCGCCGTGCAGTACACCAGCCCCAAGCAGGCGCTTCATGATCACAGGGATGCCGCCAGCACGGTCCAGGTCGTACATCAGGTACCGGCCACCCGGCTTCATGTCTGCCAGAAGCGGTGTTCGCATAGAGATGTCGTGTATGTCCTGCAGGTTCAACGAAATGCCGGCCTCGTATGCGATTGCAGGGAGATGGAGGGCGGTGTTGGTCGATCCACCCATCGCCACAACCAGTGATACGGCGTTCTCGAATGCCTTGCGCGTCAGGATGTCAGATGGTCGGATGTCCTGACGAAGCATATTCATCACGGCCTCACCAGCGGCGCGGCTGGAAGCAATCTTGCGCTGGTCGACCGCTGGTTCTGAGGCGCCGCCAGGCAGCGAGATACCAAGCGCCTCGCCGATGCTAGACATGGTGTTGGCTGTGAACATACCGCCGCACGCGCCCGGTCCTGGGCACGCCCGTACTTCCATGTTGTAAAGCTCTTCGTCGTCTATCTCGCCGGCCTGGTGCTGGCCGCC
>JAAZYK010000071.1 GCA_014239685.1 Dehalococcoidia bacterium
TTACCTAGGACCGAGTACATGTAGCTGACGCCCTCGGCGGTTCCGGTATCCGTCCCGTGTGACTCGGCCATTGCGTCGGCGTTCACATCCAGAAACCCGGCCGATAATAAAAGTTCGCGCAGGCGTCGACCGACGTTCGGATGTCCGCCTCGGTGCCGTTGCCAACGATTCCTTAACTCGATCGAATCCCTTAGCGCCGTGGTATCCGGATGCAAGAGAGCAACGCCCCAGTCAGGGCTTCGAACGCCGATTACACCACCGGATTTCAAAACTCTCAGCAGCTCCGCAATACCAACGTCCGGGTCTGACAAGTGCTCAATCAGGCCGTTCGCGAAGACCGCGTCGAAATGGCCGTCTTCAAACGGAAGGTTCGCCACATCAGCGACCTGGTATGAGATGTTTTCTGCCCTCGCACCACGCCTATCCCTGGACGCTGTTTCGATCCTTGTCGAATCCAGGTCTATGCCGACAACCTCACCCGGGGCTACTTGCATTGCCAGGCCGTAGGTGATCGATCCGGGACCACAGCCTGCATCTAGAATGGTCATTCTTGGCTTAAGGAACGGCAGAAAAAAAGCCGCCTCTCGCTCGGCATCACGTAACCGGAAGCGCCGGGTTTCCTCGGCCTGTGCGCCGGTCTTATCGGAGCTCCCAAAACTCACGGCGTGCCTCTTGATAAGTCCAGTTCAAAACCCCATTCAGGGCTGTTGTCGGGATCGTCCAACACTCGGTCGCCCACCACGGTAAATCCCATCTTTTTATACATCTCGTGAGCATCATTGAACCGCTTGTCAGACCATGCGATAGCCTTCGGATGGCCGGTGTTTCTCGCCCAGTTTAGAAAATGGTCCGTCATGAGGCGACCATACCCGCGCCCGCGGTGATCTCTGTGTAGATACAGCCGTTCGATCTCCGCTTCGGCGCCGCGATCCAGTGCACAGACAGTACCGATAACGTAATCATCCAGTACAAGCACCGAGAAAAAGCCACCGGTGTCGATGTAGGTTTCTTGAATCGTATACAGGTCACGATGATAATCGTCTGGGTCCCATGTCAGCCGGTACTCGTCGTACACCGCCTTGATCACGGCGGCGATCCCGGGCTGCCACCGGTCTTCGTACGGCAGTAGTTGGGGCAGGTCTACTCGAGGACTCATTTCAGGTCCTGATTTCTGGATTGGCTGACTTGATTCACACGGATTAGTCCGTTTCCCACTGAACGATCGACTTGTATTAGGAACCAATCTACTCTTTCGGTTATCGGGACGGCGTATTTCCGGAATCCGTTCGGTGAAATTACTACGGGACATGGTGAAGGGGCGTATTGTGTCCTGTGCGTTGAGTCGCCGGTTTCGCTTTTGTCTTTTCTAGGAGTATTCGCGGCGGCTTTTTTTCTTTAGTCACACGGTGGCATGGTGACTTCAAGCAACGAAGAACCCAACACGGACGATCAACCCCAGGATATCGAGCAAGCCTCGGTATTGCAGGAAGATTCCGACGAACAGTCGGCCGTGCTGCAGCTCATGCGGATTACCGATTTTCGGTATCTTTTCCTAGCGAACATGATGCTGTTCATGGCGTTCCAGATGCGGAATGTAGTGCAGTCATGGCTCGCGCTTGAATTAACTGATTCACAGGCTTGGGTCGGTGTGATTAATGGATCGCCTGCAATTGCCATAATCTTGCTGGGCCTCGTTGGGGGTGTGGCGTCAGATCGTTGGCCCAAGAGGGACATACTGCTGTGGGTGAGGCTAGGGCTAGGGCTGGTTAATGTTGTGGTTGGTTACCTAGTTGTTATCGACGCGATTTCTATCTGGCATTTGCTTTTTCTCTCGATTGCGCAAGGTGGTGCCATAGCCTTCGGTATGCCAGCCACCCAGACAATAGTCCAGGACATAGTTGGCCGTCGGAGACTGCTCTCGGCAGTATCACTTAACCAGTCTCTGGCTACCGTCGGAGGGATCGCGGGTCCTGCGGCGGGTGGTGCTTTGCTGGGTGTGATGGGGGTAGCGCCGGTGTACTTCGTGATAACTGTGATTTACGTACCGGTGATTTACGCCACATGGAAGATCAGGACACGTACACGTACGGAACGCTTGCCGGGGTCGAATCCGTGGACCGATATAAAAGAGGCACTTACTTACGTAAAGTCGTCTCCTCCGTTACGAATTTTGGTCACCCTGAATGCCCTAGGGTTGATCGCTGGATTTATCTTTCCGATTATTCCGGTCTATGCTCGTGACGTCCTCGAAGTAGGGGAGTCGGGATTCGGAATTCTGATGGCTTCGTTCGGAATCGGGGGGTTTGTTGGGGGTTTGGGATTGGCCTTCCTTGGAGACGTTAAACACAAAGGTTGGCTGTTGATCCTTGCGGTTACTATCTGGGATCCTGTAGCTATTCTTTTCGGGTTCTCGCGGGATTTTTACTTCTCTGCAGTTTTGTTGTTTTTGTTTGGGATCGCCGCATCTTTCTACATTTCGACCGTAGCTACTTTGTTCCAGACGTATGCACCTGAGCATCTGAGGGGCAAGATCATGGCAGTATTCGGACTGACTTTGCAGCTCTTCCCGTTGGGCTGGATGCTGGGTGGGTTTACCGCCGAAGAGTTTGGCGCCGAAACAGCATTGATAATTGGTAACGGGTTCTCGTTCATCGTTACTGTCGTGATGTTCGCGCGTTCCAAGTCGTTCCGAGAACTCAGGTAAAGACTATTAAACCTCAGCACCCTCGAAGCGCGCGATCTCTGTGTATCCATCTTCGTCAATTGACCACGCGAATAGCGCCGCTTCCACCACTCGCTGGTTATCTAGCCCGATCACGAGTTGCTGGACGGGATAGGTAGGACCTCCGCCCCATTCGGGCGGATTGGTGGCTACGGTTCGGTCCGTGTCGGACAAGTATGCGCGACCGTTAGGGTGTGAGTGATAGATAACGAGTGGTGGCATGTCTCCGTCAAGATCATGGTTGAGCGCCATAAGGTCTTCGCCCTCGATCACATACGCGGTCTCCGCCGGCCGGCCTGCTGCCGTTGGGTGATTGCCGGAGGCCTGCTGATTCGCGCATGTGCGTACGGTCGTGACCGGGCCCTCCGAAGGTCCCGCCAACCAGCCACAGCACTCTGCGGGATAGGCGGATCGCGCCTCGGCGTAGGCGAGCATCAAGATGTCGCGGTCGATATGGATCGGCTCAGGAGCACTCATCCAAATACCGCCCCACCATCGAGATATACCGTCTCACCCGTCATGTAATCGGCGGCGTCCGAAAGCATGAAATGTGTCAGCAGACCGACCTCTCGCAACCGGCCCGGCCGACGCAGTGGGATTTTCCCGGACGCCGCTCGTTCTGCGGCGCGTTCCACAGCCTCGGGTGAAGTAACTGCGTCGGGGAACACGCCTGGAGCTATGGCGTTCACATTTACGCCGTATGGTGCCCACTCAAGCGCCAATGCTTGGGTCATACGCGTCAGCCCAGCTTTGGCGGCCGCGTATGCGACTGAGTTCGCTCCGCCGCGCGCCGCGGCGTATCCAGCAATGTTGACAACGCGTCCAGAACGCTGCTTGAGAAAGTTGTTGCCTGCGGCACGACAACCTACAAACGCTTCTGTCAGGTTCACATCAAGGATAAAGCGCCACTCCTCGTCGCTGAGCGGCCCGACCGCGCTATCACTATTTGGCAATGGAACGATCGGTTTAGAGATGGCATCGCCGACGCAGTTGACCAGTCCATCCAATCGGCCAAAGCGGGACAAGGCTTGTTCCACAACCCCGGACATGTCTTCGCCGCATGTGGCGTCGGCGGCCATGAACTCGATCGGGTGCCCGGCGTCTGCAAGTTCGGAGGCTACCTGGGACATGTACGTCTCTGTCAGGGCGGTAGCGAGTACGTTCACACCTGACTCCGCGAGTACGCGAGCGATGCCCTTGCCAATACCGCGTCCGGCTCCAGCGACGATCACGGCACGACCCGTTAGATCGAACTCACGCGGTGTCTGATTGCTGTATTCAGTCATGGTGGGTGGATCCTTGGAATAATTGCAGAAGATCGTTACGTGAGCGAGTTGCTGAACACACCATTGAGACGGGAAAAGGTGCAGGACGAAGGGAAACTCTGTTGTGCTAATACGTTTGAATGTGCGGTGACCTGACTCCCACATTCCGGCGGGGGCATAGTCTCCCTAAATTCCCGCCGCGTGTTTGAACTTCTCGAGTCGCTCGATGTGTGCGTCCGCGCCGGAGAGGCCCTGTCCCATAGTGTTGATGTCCAGGTAGTCGGCATTAATTTCGCTCCATGATTTCACGGCGTCGGGCCATGAGTCCTCGATCGCAAGATCGGCCGTAAGACGCCCATTGATACCGATATCCGAACCTTCTCTACCCGCTTCTTTAGCGTACGCATACAGCTTGTCTAGCTCCTTCAATCCAGATTCATCTGGCTGCCACATCGGCATCCAGCCGTCGGCTATGCGGGCGATCCGTTTGACCACAATATCTGCACCGCCACCCAACCATATTGGAATCGGCTGCTGGATCGGCAATGGATTTATTCCGGCGTCCGGGACCGTGTGCCAGCGACCTTCAAAGTTAACGCTCTCTTTGGTCCAGAGCGCTCGCATCAGAGCGATCTGTTCTTCTGACCGCGCACCCCGGTTGGTGAACTCCGTCCCGAGAGATTCGTACTCGACGTCGTTCCAGCCGATACCGATTCCCATGCGGAATCGACCATCGGACAGTACATCCAGAGCCGCCGCTTGTTTGGCGACGAGAACCGTCTGGCGTTGCGGAAGGATCACTACCCCAGTGGCGAACTCTAATTTCTCTGTCATCCCTGCCATAAAGGAGAACAGCACAAATGGTTCATGAAACGCTGTTTCAAGAGAGTACGGGCCCTTCCAGTCTGGCCGATTGGCCAGAGTGGCACCGATTACATGATCGTAAGCGAGGACGTGTGTATACCCCATCTGCTCCACAGCCTGGGTGTATGCGCGAACGCCGCTGGCGTCCGGTCCAATTTCGGTCTGAGGGAAAACGACGCCGATCTTCATTTTTACGAACGCTCCGTTGCAATTAGAGGTCGACTGCCGATGCGCCGACATTCGAGGGAGCAAATGTAACAGCGGATTGGCTTGAGTGACGTGTGGCGGTTGATCGTGCAGATCGGTCCGATGGAGACACGGCTTCACATCCGTGAAGTTGCATCCGATCTCGATTCCACTTTGGCTATATCACAAGAATTGGACGGGATTTTGAATGATTCGGCCGTCGCTGATGTCATCTGAGGGGATGATGGTATTCGATCTGTGAGCGATGTCGCACTAGAGTTGGTGGCGACGGTAAATTGGCTATGACATTCATACGTCGGGATTAGGATGTCGCCCGCGCTGTGTGCGTGATAGGTGTAGCCAGATGGGAGAACAAGTTTGAGGATCAAGAACTGGAGCCATGTCGGCATTGTGGTTGATGGCCTCGAAATGATGACCGATTTCTACGTCAACACCATTGGGTTAGAGCGGCTGCACGAGATAGACGCCAGACCACAGCGCGATGGAGATCACACAGGTGTTCCAGACGTTCATCGAACGCTGCGATTTGTGGGTATTCCCGGTGACCATGAGATTGAGCTCATCTACTTCATAGATCCACCGGCCACCGATGGCCACGTGGGGGTCCATAAGTTTGGATCTACGCATATCTGCTGGGACGTTGAGGACCTCGCATCGGTCTACGAAGAGCTGAAAAACAAGATGAGGTTTGTGACCGAACCAAAGTGGCGAACTCGACCGGACGGCAGCACGGTTGGTCTGGTCTACGGGCAAGACCCGGAAGGTAACTGGCTCGAGTTTACCCAGCGTCCTTGAGGGTGATGCTCGCATACGGCTGGGTTTCGTCTAGGATTGTGGCGCACGGCCTCCGGGCCTTCTTCGAGCGCTCAGGTATAGCGCGTTATCGGATAGAGAATAGAGGAGACCCTCGATGGTCATGAATTTCGACCACACCGGAATTGTGGTCCAAGACCTGGAAAAGATCACCGATTTTTACGTGAACGTTCTAGGCCTCAAGGTTGAGCACGAAATCGATGCTGTCGCCCCGCCGGAAGGTGACCACACCGGATTCCCGGGCGCGCGCCGTACCTTGAGGTTCGTCGGGATCGAGAACAATCACCGCATAGAGCTGGTGAAATATCACAATCCGCCGGGTGAAGAAGGCTACCTTCGAAAGAACCAGTTCGGCGCGATGCACATCTGTTTTCATGTCGAGGATCTGCAGACGATCTTCGATGATCTGACTGCGAAGGGGATTAAGTTCGTCACCGATCCGATTTTCCGGGAGACGCCGGAAGGAACTCGAGGGATCATTTATCTTCAGGACCCCGAGGGTAACTGGCTCGAGTTCATCCAGCCGCCGAAGTAGGCGACCGGGGAAAATACTGGTACCTGAATAACGGGCCGCTTCGTAACCTGTACAGCGACGGGTACGAACGGTCCGTTTTTATGAAGCCGTCTTCCCGCTTATCTGTTCATTGCAATCGCTGCGCCACCAACTTCGTCCATGACACATCGTTACTTCTTATCCTTTGATTTTCGGGTTGCATTGATGCTTACAGTCGGACTGGCCGTAGTTCTTGTCGCTGCGTGTGGTGGCGAAACCGACGAAGCGGCCCCGATCACGGCCAGGACCGCAGTGCCCACCGTCACGGTGTTCTCCATCTCACCTGAAGAAGCCGAGGTCCGGCTGCAACTGCGGAACCTGTTCACACGGCAGGAGGGCATCGAGATAACGGCGATACGGCAGGCCGCCGATACCGGTAACCCCGGCTTCATCGCTCCGATCGTGGACCTCGCCGCCGCTGGTTTTGCCAACGAGGAGCGGGCAGCTATAGCCGATGCACTGACCCGGCTTACGGGTCAAAAGTTTGACCCAACAAGCTTCAATCTCCACGAGGACGCGTATCGGTGGCTCGGGCAGCATCCTGAGATCGAGCCGGTATCAGGATACGCCGCGTGGAAGGGCGATCTCTACAGCGTGATAGACCGTCGGTTTATCGACTTCTTTTACGAAGGCGTCCCGGCAAGCGTTCCGATATCCGGGGCCGTGTGGGGTGGTGTAGGTGTAGACGGGATACCGCCGCTCGACAATCCAGAGTTCACCGCATCCGATGGAGCGACATACTTGGAGTTGGACGAGCCTGTATTCGGGGTCAGCATCAATGGCGACGCACGAGCCTACCCGTTACGAATTCTGGCGTGGCATGAGTTATCGAACGACGTGGTGGGCGGCAAGCCCGTCGCCCTCGTCTACTGAACTCTCTGCGGAATGGGCGTCCTGTACGATGCCGAGCTTGATGGTCAGGTCCAGAATATCGGCACGTCTGGGTTCCTGTATCAGAGCAACAAGCTCATGTACGACTCAGGTAGCCGGACGCTCTGGCACTCGCTAACGGGGGCCCCGGTCATCGGCAAACTGGCGCTGAGCGACCTCAGGTTCAAGCAACTGCCGTTAACGTTAACGACATGGGGCGATTGGCTGGCGAAGAACCCGAAAACCAAGGTCCTGGACATAGATACCGGTTTCGATCGGAATTACCGCAATCTGAACAAGCGCGGCTCGGCTTATTACGACTACTTCAACTCGTCCGACTGGTTGTTCCCGACGTTCCAGACTAACGGGGCTTTGAACCTGAAAGATCGGGTTCTTGCGCTCAACTACGGGAATTCTCCCAAGGCGTACTCCCTTGAGGCCCTCCAGGAAACGCCCGTCGTGAACGATACGCTGGGAGGGCAGCAACTGGTGATTACGTTCAACCCGCTTGCCGAGGCAGCCCGGACGTACGAGCGCGCCGATCACAACTTCACGCCAACGCAGGACCCGGACGTGGTGCTTGATGAGGACGGAGTGCAGTGGCGTGTTCAGGAGACTGGGCTTACGAAATCGGACGGAACCGAGACGCTTGCCAGGCTTCCGGGTCAGGTGTCGTACTGGTTTGGCTGGGTCGCGTTCCACCCAGATACTGAACTATTCGGGAAGATTGCGGCACCTACGCCGTAGGGGCTTCGCTTGCACTGCCCGTCGCAGCGTATCGTGTGCACCAACGCACCATGTTCGTGAGGTGGGGTCGTATATGCCAGATGTGGCGTTCCGAGAGCTTCTTGTCGATTGTTTGGGAGACCCGCGGCCGATGTCCGGACGACCGACGCTTTACAGATCGTTTTCGTGGGCGCTGGAAGTCAGGGACATGCAATTGAAACGAACGTTTTCAGCCGGGAGCATCGCCGAAATTCCAGTTCTAGTAATTTCGTAAACCTGGACTATTTCAAGCACGACTTGTACGCATACCAATTCATGTGCGAATCGGGCAACTGAACGATGAAGACCCGATTGTGACTGCGTTCAACTCCAAGACAACCTTTGGTCCAGACAGTCGGCCTAGTAAAGTCGATAGGTTTACGTTGGAGCGACCCGCTGAAACGGTACCATTAAACTCTAACGATCGGCTAGGAACGTGCTTATAGCGGCCATCGTGTCGTCGTGGTTGTCCTCGAAGACGTTGTGACCGGCCTTGGCGATCCTGACAGATGTGGCGTCCGTCATCCCGGTAGTGAGTCTTTTCTCCGCTTCATCGGTGACTAACTGGCTGTTGCCGCCGAGCACGAAGAGGGTCCGTGTCTTCACCGACAGGTAGCGTTCCCACATCTCATCCTCGGAGAGTCGTACGATCAGATCCCTGGATGTTCGGATTCGTGGATCTTCGCGCCAGACCACCCGTCCGTCCCGCTCAACAAGGCGTGCATCCAGACGCCGTTCGACCGCGTCGTCCGAAATGTTTGGTAGGGCATGGGTCTGCCAGGCACGCGCTGCGGCCATACTCGGGAAGTCCTGAGATAACGACGCCAACTGGCGTTCGAACTCGATCGCCGATCCAGCGCGCATCACAGGACCGGAGTCGATAACGACCAGCGACTCCACCAGAGCCGGGTATGCTGCGGCCAGAGCCATCGCTACCCCACCACCCATCGAATGCCCGATCACTGAGGCTTTCTCAAGGCGCAAAGCCTCGTAAAGTCCGAGCACGTCAGAGACGTACGCTTCCGTCGAGTAGTCGCCTTCAGGAGACCAATCGGTCTGGGATCGCCCCCGGAAATCGACCGATCGCACGTGGTACGTCTCCGCCAGTGCCATCGCTATGTCATGCCATACAGCGCCGGTGCTCCAGATGCCATGCAGAAGGATCACCGGTGGATTGTCGGATGAACCGTACTCAAGGTACGAGTATTCAAGGCTGTTGATTGTGACTGTCTTGCGGTGTAAATCGACTTCGGTGATTGGTAGGGTAGCGAACGCCATTAACGGTCCTTTTTGCCCTCTCTCCTGGTGAACAGGGCAAGTGTTTCAAAGGGTGAGGGCCCCCTCCCATTTTAGGAGAGGGGACCTGTTACCCAGCTGGCGGCGCGACAACTACGTCGTCGTAACTGTGGCGTTTGGTGATCAAATTACTGTGAAGGAACACATCTAGCGCCGTCTCGTAGCTACTGCGCGATATTTCCACCGCCGGGTTCCAGCAGCCGAGGCCCTGGTAGAACCGAATGGTTTGGGCTAACACTGACTGGTCTATTCCCGGAAAGAACCCTGCCTCTTTGTCTGCGATTTCTTCAGCGGGAGCGTCGTTCACCCACTGACGCGACTTTTTGTATGCTCGTATGAACGCGTTGGCGAGGTCGGAAGCAACGAACTCCCGAGTTCCCTGGATGCTCGA
Source organism: Dehalococcoidia bacterium (assembly GCA_014239685.1). Taxonomy (GTDB): domain Bacteria; phylum Chloroflexota; class Dehalococcoidia; order Lucifugimonadales; family Lucifugimonadaceae. Next base: position 9,747 of record JAAZYK010000071.1, read on the forward strand.
GAACGCAACCGGCCCAACGGCCTCACCCACAGATGCAACGACATGGCCCAAGCCGTCAGCCTCGAGTTGCTGTGGAGCGGGTCCCTGCTGGTGAACGTATTGCCCTTTTCCGGATCGGAATGCGGCGTCTATCTCTCCCGTTGACCCGGCATCTATGGCATTCAGCGATTCGTAATCAACGCCCATCTTGTGAACGCCCCACTTGAACATCGCCAAGGGTTGACCACCGTGGTCGGCGAGAACGTCTGCACCTGCTAGTTTGTTCCATGTGAAGTTCGGATCTGGCTCACGGGCAGCAATAAAAAACCCGTCGCGTTCATTGATCTGTGCAAAATGCACTATCGGTGGGGCCTTCCCTTGTTCGAGATAACTCCAACTCGCCG
>JAAZYK010000072.1 GCA_014239685.1 Dehalococcoidia bacterium
ACGCAATAGCGGGTCACGCTCTTCAGCTGCCTCACGACGCCTACGTGCCAGCAGCAGCGATACATGTCGCCGGGATGTCGGTGATGTGGAGGGGTTGATGAACGTTTTTTGCACTCTTAATGTTTGAAGGCCATCTCACGATGAAAGGTGTCGAAATCCCACCTTCGTGGATCCAGTTTTTATAGAAACGGAAAGGAGCGTTGCTGGCGTTCGCCCACGGAAGGTCATAGCTCATAAATGTCTCGGGGCCACCGGGTCGCATGCCCGTGATGTTCCCGACGCTGATTCGCTCACCCGATGACGTCGTGCCGTGAAACAGTGATGGAGTTGGTTCATCGGTATCCTCGGCGAGGAAAACTTCGCAAGCACCGTTGTCGGAGAGAAACATCACGATGGTGTCATCGTTCACGTTATTTGCTGTCAGTGCATCTAACACCCGTCCAATCCCGCGATCCATCTGTTCGATCTGCGCGGCATACACAGCCATGCGGAGATCCTCCCACTCCTTCTCTCGCTCGTCCTCCCATGAATGTGCGTCCTCGTCCCGGGGCGAGATTGGCCATATATCGTCAAGGATGCCGCGCGAATTTAGCTCCTCATGTCTGGCCGTCCGTACTTCGTCCCAACCCCCCATATATTTACCCTGATATTTTGCGATGTCCTCTTCAAGGGCATGTAACGGCCAGTGCGGCGCTGTGTAGGCGATGTAGAGAAAGAATGGATTGTCACTTCCTGATCCTTCGTCAACCATACGAACAGCCTCATCGGATATGGCATCCGTGTAATGGAAGTCGTCGGTCTCCACTTCGATAAATGTGTCTCCCCGCATAAGAGTCGCAGGGTCGTAATAATTGCCGGAACCAGTGAGCGTGCCAAAAAATTTATCAAACCCGCGCTGAGTGGGAGTCGGATGCGATTCATCGCCGGCCGTCCACGCATCGGGATTTCTAAGGCCATAACCACCGCCGACGTGCCACTTGCCGGACATGTAGGTGTTGTATCCCGAATCCTTAAGGACCTCGGCCACTGTGACGCTGCTCTGGTTTAGATATCCACGGTATGACGGTGTTCCAAGGTCGTCCGTCATGTATCCGATGCCAGCTTGATGTGGGTATAAACCGGTCAGCAGACTCGCCCGTGACGGGCAACATTTGGCGTTGTTGTACATCTGGCTGAACGAGAAGCCCTCATCCGCCATCGCGTCCAAATTTGGAGTACGAATTTCGGCGCCATACGCCCCGATATCCGAAAAGCCCATATCGTCCGCCATGATGAGCACGATATTTGGTCTTTTCGATTCAGTCATTTAATGCTCCGGGAATACTGCGGGGTCAGCGTCGGTCACCTTGCGCAATGTCAGCCTCAGTGAGGCCACAGAGGCTAACGAACCGATTCGGCACCTAAATCTAGAATTGACTCTGCGACTGTCGTCATCATGGCCCAGGCTGGCTCGTGGGTAAGCGTATCTTCCGGTATTTCCATGTAGGTATCGAGGAGGACGTAGTCGGCACCAAGATCTTGAATAGCTCCCAGATCGTCCTGTACCTGTGACAGAGAGCCTATTCCAGGCTTCCTGCCCGCTTTCGGAAGGTCTTCTGGGGTTATATGGAGTTTCACTCGTGGCGAAAACGCAGGTACCGGCCTGCCCGCTTCATCGGCGAATCGCTTCAGTGTCGGCACGCCATAATCACTCAGCCACTCGAAATCCATATTCATAGGATGCCAGGCATCCCCGTGCACCACAGCGCGTCTTATTGCGGCGTCGCTGGAGCCACCAACCCAGATCCGCGGATGGGGTCGCTGCACAGGCAGTGGCGCGGTCAACACCTCCTTGAACGTGGCGAATTCACCATCAAAACTCCCGGAATCCTCGGTCCAGAGTTCTTTCATCGCTGACAGGTATTCGTCCGTCATAGCACCGCGTCTACGAAACGGTAGACCGAGTGCTTCAAACTCCAGAGTCGACCACCCGGCACCTATGCCGAAAATGAAGCGCCCGCCACTGAACTGATCAAGGCTGGCCACCATACGTGCAGTCAGAATTGGATCGCGGTACGGCAGGATAATGACCGTAGTACCGAGTTCTATCTTCGATGTCTTCCCAGCCAACCAGCCGAGTGTCACAAACGGGTCGTAGAGCGGTGCCGGGTATCGTTCATTTATGTCGCGTGTGACGGCCACATGGTCACACGCCATCGCCAGATGGTACCCAAGACTCTCAGAAAAAGTCGTCCAACGGACCAGCGACTCCGGCGATGCGCCTGGCCCAAAGTTGAGAAGGTTTATACCGACTTTCATTCAACGCTCCCGGGCGAAAATATTGGGGAGGGCAACAGGCTTGCCGACTTCCATCGGGGTTACGCCATGCTAAAGCCCTTCAAGAAGGTGCTCATTTCAACCCCCGGAAGCCTTGAATGAGTTCGGCCGCGTTACCACGCCTCCCCAAACCTTATGGCTCTACTGGACCGTGGAAAAAGGCATCGCGTTATAGATCATGTTTTCCTGATCGATCGCGCGTGAATCCGAGGACGGCGGCCAGCCGATTTCGGCAAACTTTTTGCGGGCCTCAGTGCGATGCTCCCAACTCTCGTAAGACCACATGTGAAGCCAACGGTTCAATTGACCTAACTCTGACGTCCATATTCCTACCGGTTGTGAGAGTTCCATCCTCTTTTCGATCTTTGGTCCCCATGCCTTGGCCCAGGCAGGCGCACCACCCGGTTCAAGAGTGTAAGAGCGAAGTTCAAAGATCGGGCCGATTTTTCGCTCAATGTCCAGCGGCGGTAGGAATGGTGCCGGAACGAATATTTCCGAGTACTGATGCTCGATAAGCTCCATCGTTTTTGGAGGCCAATTGCCACCGGCTACGGCGGTCGCCCGCATCTCGTCGCGATGCGCAACACTGTCGTATTGCCAGATGTGCAGAACCCGATTCAGCCGACCAACCTCGGTATAGAAGTATCCGACCAGAGGGGACAGCTTTTTACGTTCCTCTATGACGTCCGAAACACGGTCGATGTATGCGCCTATCGAACCTGGTTTCAGGTCATAGGTGCGAAACTCATGGATCATTTCTGGCTCCTAATGAACTTAAAGATCATCTAGCTGACAAGTGCCCTGCCCTGCAGCCTCTGTATGCCGTTACTGAATTGGTGAAAAGTCTGCAGCCCACATCAGCTTGTTCTCTTGCGCCAACGGAGAGACATTTGACGGCGGCGGCCATACGCCCTTAGCCCGGGTCTCGTTACGAACGTCCATGCGGTGTTCGAAGCTCTCGTATGCCCACATGTGCGCCCATCGGTTTAACGGTCCGATGTCTGAGAACCATGCGCCGACAAGCGGTGAGAATTTCTGGCGCTCTTCGATGGCCGTCGACCATGCGTCGATAACCTGCGGAATAGCCCCCTGCCCATATTTGTAGATCCGTAACTCGAATAACGGCCCGATCTTGCGGGGACCAAGCGGCTCCATAAACGGCGCCGGATGGTAGATGTCTGACTGCATATTTAGGATAAGGCCAGCGTTGTCCGGCGGCCATATTCCGTCCGCTACGACCTTCGCCCGGGTGTCCGCCCTGTGGTTCATATCGTCGTATGGCCAGATGTGGACGACCTGGTTCAGCGCGCCGACCTCTGTGTAGAAGAAGCCGCCGAGCGGGGTGACCTTGACGCGCTCTGCAGCCATGGCCCCTGTCTTCTCGAGAAACTCTGGGACGCCGCGCGGGACTAGGTCATACGTGCGAATCTCGTGGATCATAGGGTGCTCCTATTGGGGTTAAACGTCTTAGCGGCAGGTTACACCCGTGAAGGCAGGGTATGTGGTTGTCGAATGCCGGTGTTGGTTGTAGAAAACGCCCTTCAAGAGCCTGTAGGCGTTAGGTATGAACGCGCTACTTGAACGCGGGCATAACCTTGTCACACATCAAACGCATCGAGCGTTCGATGTCACTTTCTGAGATCTCCTCGCCTGCGTTGAACTCGGCGACGATGGACGTCAACTTGAGTCGTTCCTTCAATTCATGAATGCGATCGATCACCATCTCCGGCGTGCCGACAACTACCTTCTCGCGCATGACACTGCCCCACTCCAGATTTGCGAGTTCCGCGGTCCGGGATGCTCGCTCTGAATCCTGTGCCACATCAGCCCGACCGACCGTTACCGCGATCTGGCCACCCAGCCGTCGGAACTGCTTCATAAAGGTATGTTCAGGAACCCTCTCGGCTTCCTCTCTGGATTCCGAGATATATACCGGGATACGAATCGATACATCTGGCGGCCCGTCAAACCCAGCTTCTTTCCGAGCCTTCTGGTAGCTGTCTACGTACTTTTCAACGCGTTCAGTCCCGTGCTGGCGGACGCCGATGAAGAGCGGTAGGTCCAGCTTCCCAACAACCGGTAATGATGCCTCGGAATTCGCCGCCATCCTTAATGGCGGGTGCGGCGACTGTACGGGTTTGGGAACAAGGCAGACATTATCGTAAGAGTGAAACTTCCCCTTGTATGAAAAGCGCTCGTTAGTCCACAAACCCTTAATGATTTCGAGGTCTTCAAAGGTACGTTCACTACTGGTGGAGTAGTCGATACCGTATCCGTCGTACGCTGCCGGAGATCCGCTACGACCGATGCCGAATTCGAATCGACCCTCGCTTATCTGGTCAAGTGTGGCGGTCTCCTCGGCCATACGCATGGGATCAGTCAGGGGCAAGACCTGTACAGCAGTACCGATTGTGACGCGTTCCGTCCGGGCAGCAATAGCGGAACCCACCGCCATTAACGAAGTCAGAACTGCGCGCTCCGGTGTGAAGTGAGATTCGGCCATCCAGATCGCGTCCATACCGGCCGACTCAGCCAGGTCTACCTGACGCCAACCCTCGGCAAAATCCTCTGCCTGGGAGCGGCCTGGCCGGTCGTGGAACTCCATGAACGTACCGAAATCCAAAAGCTTCCTCCGGTCCTCGTAGATAAATAAATAGAACTGCGGGGACAGTAACGGAGGAACACTGAAACGTCGAGCACAATTCAGGGCGACACGACATATGAGCGCATCCCATCCTTGCACTAAGTATTCCAGATAGACTGCCGACCACACCCCATAGCGCTATATCAGACAAGGACTCCGTTACGTGACTACGACCACTCCTGGCAAGAAAATACCGGCCAAACGCGCGCTCGGAAAATGGCGGTCATGGGAGACAACCGAGGGGGCTATCCGCGCTCCACACCGGTCGATGATGCGGGCCATGGGTTTGTCCGACACGGATATCAATCAACCGTTTGTCGGCGTGGCGTCTATGCATAACGAGGTGACGGTGTGCAACTTCGGAATAGCGCCGCTGGTTGACGAGGTAAAACGCGGGGTATCGGAGTCCAAAGGAACACCGTTCATGTTCGGCACTATCACGGTGTCCGATGCCATATCCATGGGCACTGAGGGTATGAAGGGGTCACTCGTCAGTCGTGAAGTGATCGCTGATTCGATCGAAACGGTGTGTTTTGCGGAACGCTTCGACGGCGTTGTCCCCATAGCCGGATGTGACAAATCATTGCCCGGTTCGATGATGGCTATCGCTCGCCTAAACATCCCCGCCGTATTTGTCTATGGAGGGTCGATCCTGCCAGGTAACTGGGAAGGGAAACCTTTCCAGTTACAAGACGTAAACGAAGGAGTGGGCAAATACCAGGTAGGCGAGATCGACGATGCCACTTTGAGGGCAATGGAGATCGCTGCATGTCCAGGTCCTGGCGCGTGTGGAGGGATGTTTACCGCCAACACTATGTCTTCCATCGGGGAAGCTATCGGACTGTCCTTACCGGGGTCGGCATCGGAACCTGCCGTATCTAGCCGAAAAAGAGATTCTTCTCGTCGTGCCGGTGAAGCGGTCATGAACATGCTTCGCCAGGACATTCGACCTTCTGACATTCTCACCCGAAAGGCATTTGAGAACGCTGTGACACTTGTAGTCGCACTCGGTGGATCTACAAACAGTGCCCTTCATTTGCCGGCTATCGCGTACGAGATGGGAATCGAGCTAACGTTGGAGGATATTCATGACATATCCATGCGGACACCACTAATAGCGGACATGAAACCGGGTGGTAACTATCTGATGTTCGACCTGGACCTGGCCGGTGGAATCCCTCTCGCGATGAAACGATTGCTTGATGCGGGACTATTACATGGTGACGCTCTCACGGTGACCGGGAAAACAGTTGCAGAAAATTTGGCCGATGTTCCCGATGACGGTTCCCAAATGACTGTATTGAAGACGCCAGATGATCCTCTCTCGGCTACCGGAGGTCTCGTGGTGCTACATGGAAATCTCGCCCCGGACGGGGCGGTCTTGAAAGTTGCCGGTCATGAATATGGATCGAGTTGGAGCGGTCCCGCGCGTGTTTTTGATCGCGAAGAACATGTGATGGAGGCACTCCAGCAACGGGCCATAAAGAAAGGCGACTTCGTAGTAATCCGTTACGAGGGTCCGCGAGGTGGACCTGGAATGCGAGAAATGCTGGACGTAACCGGGGCCATTCTCGGACAGGGTCTCGGAGAACACGTATTCCTCATGACAGACGGGCGCTTTTCTGGCGCCACTCATGGACCGATGATCGGCCACGTAGGTCCAGAAGCAGCGCTCGGAGGCCCCATAGCCGCACTCCGTGATGGCGACGTAATAGAACTCGATCTGTAACGGTTCGAGTTAAACGTAAGACTTTCTGATGAGGAGTTGGCGGATCGGTTGGCAACCTGGGTTGCACCTCCCGCTCCGTACACCCGTGGAACCCTCGGCAAGTACATCAAGCTGGTCCAACCAGCCTCCCGAGGAGCCGTAACCGGTTAGTCGACTCGGGAGCTGGTTGATCATTAATACCTCAATTAATCTCTCGGGATATTGCACGCTTCAAAAGCTAAATGGATGTACACCTGCGAACCTTTGTGGAGATCGTCCGCATGCGCATGTTCGCCTTCGATCGGGTAATAACCAGATCCGCCAAAGGCAGAGCGGCCTCCCGGGCCATAGCAAATTGCAGGAACTCCGGCCCGTATCATCGTCGCAGTATCTGCAACCCAGGAATCAAAGGTGATTTCAGGTTCAACACCGTGGACGGCAGTGTGCGCCCGTGACATAGCTTCCACTACGTACTCATCTTCTGACACTTCGCCACCCTCAGGCGTCTGTACGACGCTCAAGTCCAATTTCAACTCAGGATCTCGTGATCGGCATTCATCCATCAACGCTTCAACTTCTTTGATTACGTCGATCACACGTTGGCCCGGTACGGTGTCCACTTCCAGGTAGACACGAGAGAAAGGGGCCAGCTTGGTAGGTCTCCAGGGATGACCCGCTTCCATCGCGACAATGGCAACGTTGGTCGCCTCCTGACCTCGATACAGATGGGCCTTTTTATAACCCGGTGCCCAATCTTTGATCGCGGCCATTACATCCTGAGATTTTTCGATCGCGTCCACTGCCGGTTTCACAGCGATCTCCTCGCCGCCGCGGGCGTAAGTCGCTCCCGGATTTCCTGAGATCTTTATCTCGAAGTAAACATATCCGCCGGACGCTATAGATACTCTCCCCGAAGTCGGTTCCGGGCAAACCGCCATGTCCGCGGTGACCCCGTTACCGACCATGAAGTTCGTACCGACCCCACAACCCCTGTAACGAGCACCCTGATATTGACCGACCTGGGTATGGCACGTCTCACCGACCACACACGCCATGATCAAGTCTCCGGCCGGGCGAACACCTGACCGTACTATCGCCTCGAAAGCGGCGATCGCTGAGGTAAGGCCGCTCTTCATGTTGTAAGCGCCTGAACCATATATCCAGTCACCATCCATGTACGAAGCGGGTTGGTAACCAGGTCCAAGTTCCTTGACTCCCTCTTCGTCGCCACCCCATGTGGTGTCCATGTGGCCGAACAGCATGAGCGAAGACCCTCCACCCGTACCTTTCAGCGTAGCAATCACATTAAACCGATCCGGTTCTACCTCTTGAACCATCACATCCAGGCCGAGATTGCGAAATCGATCAGCCAGATATTTCGCCAGCGGGCCTTCTCCACCCATCGGACTTGGAATATCGATGACCTCTCGTGTCAGTTTGATTACTTCGTCACGTGAAAGCGTATCGAGAGCTCGCTGTAGGTCAGAAACCAATCAAAATCTCCTGTATTCAGCCCGAAGACGACGAAATCAGTTCAAATCAGTCGAAGATGTAGGGAGTACCCTGCATATGACCGTCGCCAATTGGCACATGTTATTGCCAATGCAACCTATTTTCTCGTCCGATCGTCGTCGATGGAGTATTTCTTTGCCAGATAAGAAAAAGGTCCTTGTAACTGGAGCCAGCGGCCTGATCGGCCAGTTGGTTATCGAACATCTCGGCCACAAGTACGATCTCAGTGGGCTGGCGCGTCGCCCTGTTGTAAACATTTCCAGTCTGCAGGCAGACATCACCGACGCAAAAGCTATCAGCCCGGCATTTGAAGGAATTCACACCGTACTTCACCTTGCTGCCGCGACCACAGGATTAACCGAGACCTGGGATGCGACATTTCCGATAAGCGTTCAGGGGACATTGAACGTTTATGAAGCGGCACGGAAAGCGGGCGTAAAAAGGGTTGTGTTCATGAGCTCCGGCAATACGCAGCTCGGGTTTATGTTCGATCGCACACAGCCGTACTGGAAGCTCGCGAACATGCGGGAGGACGATCCGGATTTCCCGACAGAATGGCGAATGATCACGATTGAAGATGGGCCGTACCCAAACAACCCTTATGCCGTCGCCAAATCATTTGGTGAAAACCTGGGATTGCTGTATTCGGAGCTGCACGGCATTTCTACTCTGGCAATCAAGCTTGGTGGCGTACTAAAGGAGAACCGGCCGCACGTCCGAGGCATCTGGCCCGGATTCCTCGATCAGATGGATGCCGTAGATATGATCGACCGCTGTATCAGCGCCCCGGAAAACCTGATGTACGACGCGTTTAACGCCATATCAAACAACAAATGGCGCTGGCGAGAAATCCAACATGGAGCCGAGGTCCTGGGTTGGATACCGAAAGGCAGTGCGGAGATCGCAGCCGAGCGTGATGGTATTAGCCCCGGATATGAACACGGACCGTCTACACCCTCCGGTTACAAGGGCTACCAAGATTAAGCGCCACCCAATCCACCATGAGAATTCTCCACCGACATAAATCAATAGGACTACTCAATCGTCCGGGTGCAGTACGACGCGGCGTTCTGTTTGTTTTGTCGATTTCGATCCTGGCCATTACAGGTGCTTGCCTTTGTGAGCCGACTGAAAACCTGGAAACAGAACCCGACGTGAATCTCGGGCAAGAATTCTCCAAAGTTATTCCCAGTCCAAATATTGCGAGTGCTTCACCACCCAGCCCGGATTCTTTGACGCCATTTTTCCTGGAAGTGGATTCTCCCGAGGCCATGGATACCTTGGTGACAGAATCTTTCCTGACGGTGGAGGGGCGGACAAGAATCGACGCCTTTGTGACCATCAATGAACATGTAGTAGAGCCCGATATTGAGGGACGCTTCAGCCAGGTTGTGGAGCTTGAAACCGGACTGAACATCATCGAAATCATCTCCAGCAGCGCCGGTGGACAACAGAAGTCAGCGATCCTCGGTATCGGATACAGGCCGGAAGAATGACAAACTTCATCCGTCTGACCATCGTGCTCATTTCGGTCATTGCACTTACTGCGATCTCCGTTCCTTCCGCGTCGGCTGACACTCCTGCGGTTCCCTCTGTCGGTGACGTCGTTCCATTTCAACAATCCACGGTCGTCGGGTGGAGCAGTTGCAGTCTGATTGATGAAAGCATTTCCGGTGTTGATCTTTGCTTCGACCCATCAGTCATTGCCCCGAGATGGATAAAGCTCGAAGTTTCTGGTCCTGCACCGAACCCAGATCTCACTGGTGAATTTCCATCAGGATGGGGCATAAGAGCTCAACTACCTATTCAAAATCGCGGCACGGAACAGGC
>JAAZYK010000073.1 GCA_014239685.1 Dehalococcoidia bacterium
CATGGACGTCAATGAGCACTGCCGGCCCTATGGGTCGCACAGTTGCCGATGTCGCGCTGCAACTCTCGGTGCAGGCCGGTCCGGACCCGCTCGTTCCTTCTTCGTTGCACGAAGATCCAGCTAGGTTCGCTGACGGCCTCGAGCGAAATTTTGCAGGGAGCCGAATCGCATGGAGCCGGGATCTTGGCGGTCGTCCTATCGAGTCGGTTCAGACAGAGGTTCTGGACGCCCAGCGGCATGTTTTCGAAGACATCGGCTGCATCGTTGAAGACGCCAGAACCTCCGCTGCTTCCTCCGCATGTGCGGGACGTATCGTAGGGATTGAGTGTCGCCCCGAAAACCTGGTTGAAGGTCTGGGAACCGGCACCGAACTCGGGTGTGTTGGTTTTGCCAATCACTATGGCACCAGCCGATTTCATCCGACTCACGATGACAGCGTCGGATGCAGGGACGTTGTCTGCGAAAATCGGGGATCCCATCGTCGTCCGAATATTTCTGGTTGCGACAAGATCCTTGATCCCGGCGGGCAGTCCATGCAGTGGTCCGAATTCATCGCCTTGTGCACGGCTTTGATCCGCCTCGATTGCACTCGCAAGCGCCTCGTCAGCCACCAACGTGACTATTGCATTTACTGACGGGTTAACGCGCCCGATCTGATCTAGATGCGCTTTCATAAGCTCGACCGCAGAGATTTCACCGTCCCGCACCATGCGGGCCTGTTCGGTCGCCGGCGTAAAACAAATGTCGCTATCGGGCATGTGTCGGGATTCCTTACGGTAGTAAATGAGATCATCGGCATCGTATCAGTGGAATGAGTAACACTCCCGGAATGATCCGACGAATTAGTCAGTAGATGTTGGTTCGTACACGGGCGCGCGCTGGACCCCGCAGGGACCTAGATAAGCGCCACGCGGGGGACGAATTGGCCGTCTTGCGAACAGGATCAAACCCGCTCCGATAAAACAGGTCGTTGCTGTGAGCAGGAACGACCACTTGTAAGTCCCCTGGATGTCAAAGGCCAGACCGACGAGCACCGGAGTGGCCGTCATTCCGATGATCATCGGAAAGCTGGACATCCCGAGAATGGAGCCAAAATATCGACTGCCGAAATAGTCACCCCTGAGCGCATGAAGCACCGGAGTCCGGCTGCCGAATCCGACGCCCCACATGACGGCAAAGGCAACCGCCCAAGTGTAATCGGAGGCGTATGCGAGCACGATCATCGAACAGGCTTGGATGATCATGCTGACCGACAACATATAACGTTTGTCCAACCGGTCCCCGAACAACCCGCCGGCCAGTTGTGCGAAGAACGCAAATCCGACAAATATCGGAATAATACTCGCCGCTTTAATGTCTGGGATTCCAATGTCGGTCAGGTGGAGCACGAGGTGTGCAGAAACAGCCGCCGTGGAGAGATTGGTCAGGGTGTGGGTTATCGATATCACCCAGAATGTCCTAGTGTGTAATGACTCGCGTAGGGTGAACGAACCGTCATCATTAACAGCTGTTGTGGCGGTTGAATCGGCCATCGGTGCGTCACTTGGCCGGACTCCGCGCCGGGACAACGCCCAGAAGAAGGCGGGAGCCGCCACGATCCCTGCGACGCCAATGGCAATCATCGTCCCTTCAAACCCGTGGTGTTTGATGCCCCATGAGATGGCCGGGACCATGAATCCACCGATGCTGCTTCCCGCGAGCACGACGGCTATCCCGGTGGCACGGCGTGAAGGCAACCACTTGGCAACAGCGGCCGTGGCCGGCACGAATCCACCCGCAGAGAAACCCAAAGAGAGTATGAAGTAGGCGATGTAGTAGATGATCGGGCTGTCGCCCATCTGAGACAGCATGATGAAGCCAAACCCGCCGATGATCAGCCCGACCAGCATCATCCAGGCCGCGCCAATGCGGTCAGCCAGGTAGCCTTCTACCGGCCCGAGCATCGCTCCGCCGAAGCGCCCGAACGTCCCGACACCTGATACAAGTGTGCGGCTCCAGCCGGTCTGAGCCTCCACAGCGGCGAAGATAACGCTCTGAGCATGGAAGGTGGGCCCGGACGTCAACGCCATGTTGAGCGATCCGGCTATTGCGACCCACCACCCGTAACTGGTTGAGCGTACCTTCGTTCTCAGCCGGTTCATTTAAGTTCACTCAAACGACTGCTCGAAGCGGTTGCGCTCGACACCCTTGATTCGCCTGCTTTTCAATCATGACCGTGTAAGTAAATTCGCGTACATGTATGTTGGCACGGAAAAGACATCGTTACGAGTAGGGCCCGGTGTCATCCTGGCCCCGCCGAGAAACGGCATGGTACATTCCAGCCCTGACCAAACCGCGGTTTTTGGAGTTCCACCGTCAACGGAGGCATAGATGAGACTCGAAGGCAAAGTTGCGATAGTAAGTGGCGGTGCTTCAGGAATCGGCGAGGCGACATCGCGGCTCTTCGCCAGAGAGGGCGCAAGTGTTGTCATAGCTGATGTCAACGACGAGCTCGGCGGTGTTCTGGAATCCGACATCAAGAACGGAGGTCAAGAGGCCGCCTACATGCATCTGGACGTCACTGATGAGGCCCAGTGGCAACGCGTTGTGGCTGCAACTATCAATATGTATGCCAGGTTGGACATCGTGGTGAACAGCGCCGGAATATCGGTTCCGGGACGGCCGATGACAGAGGATCAGAGCGTTGACGGCTGGGACGCCGTGATGGCAGTGAACGCCCGAGGCGTATTTCTTGGAACCAAGCACGCGATACCGGAAATGAGAAATGTTGGCGGCGGGTCCGTCATCAACATTTCCTCGGTGTACGGTAACGTCGGCAGTAGGGGAGGCACCGCGTATCACGCCTCCAAGGGCGCCGTCAGGACGTTTTCTAAAGCTGCCGCAATTCAATACGCCGATGAACAAATACGCGTTAATTCGGTCCATCCTGGATTTATAGACACGCCGATGACTGCAGGAATGCACTCGCAGCCGGATGTGCATCATGAACGTGTCCGTAAAACGCCGCTAGGCCGAATGGGCGTGCCGTCAGATATAGCCTACGGAATCCTGTACCTGGCTTCGGAAGAATCAAGTTTTGTGACGGGGAGCGAACTAATAATCGATGGTGGTATGACCGCCCAGTAAGTGAGAGATCGGATCTTTCAACGCCCGTTCTAAACTAAAAATGTTTACGCGAACACGCCCGCGATACTTTGGGGGCGTGTTTAATTAACTTGATTCCTTGGTTTCACTCATGTCGCTATCGTGGTCGGGTAGTGTTGCGATGGTTGTTCAGATGGGTTCTATGATCGGTCGTCCCACATCGGCCCCGCCGACATCGGAATCGCCGGAACCTGCCATGTGGCGTTTTAGTTCCTCCTCGACGCCGAGAATCCTCCCGACGGTCCACGAGACATCGAACAGCCTTGCCTGATAGATCTCGCGTCTGGCCGCACTGAGCCGGCCACGGGGGGCGATGACTGTGGTGAGCACGTCGTTGACAGAGTGACTTGAAGTGTCGTCCTCAATATTGCCGTGGTCTGATGTGATTACTACGTGGTAGCCGAGATCTCTGGCGACCGTTACGATTCGATTAAGCGCTACGTCCACTGCCTCGTATGCCGCCACCGCAGCTTCGAAATGACGTGGCAGTAAGTGCCCGAGCATGTCCGTGCTAGCAAGGTTGGCACAGATCAAGGGGTAGCGTCGTGCCGACAAAGCTTCAACAAGTTTGTTTGTGATTTCAACGGTGCGCATCGCCGGTACCTTGTAGACATCGGCGTCATTGATAACGCCTTCCCTCTCCCCAAGGGACGGAATAATATGCCGGACCTCGCAGTTAGAGGTGGCTGGATCTTCTCGGCGCCCGCGAATGAGGTAGCCCATGTGCAATTCTTTGACCGATTCACCAACCAGCATGTACTGGTCGTCGGGGGCGAACTCCGAGAACAGAGAAAGCAAGTTATCCCTGTGGGGGCGGTTCGGAAACGCGGCCTTTACCCCGTACCTGGTGCCTAACTCAGGGTGGTAATCCGCCAGTCCACAGATATCAAGGTCCAGATCTGAGCGCATCCATCCAAATTCCCAGTTGCGACCACGTGAGGTTGATTCCCTCGTAAGAAAGTTGCGAGCGCCGGCGAGGGAGGCGATCTTTCCACGTTGACGGTCCGCTCGAAAATTTAGATCAACGAACGAATCTCGGGGACCGATGCGTGCGGCTTGAGCATCTCCGTGAATCACCGCCAGAGCGGGAACATCGCCGTCCATCACACCGTCTTTGTGCAGCCGTGTCAGCGTTCGCTTAAGGTCTTTAAACCCCTTCACGGTATCGGTTTCACCACCGGTCATGGACAAATAGTCTGCCCGAATGTTTGTCTCACGGTAGTCACGATCCATCGCCTGATTCCGACCGATAACCCACGCAAGGGATTGCTCTGCGCCGTAGCCGCCTAACAACTCTTGGAGGCGTTCGATATACCCACCTGCTGATCCATCGCTCGAGTCCGTCGAGGATGTCATAGAGGAGGTATCGGGCGAATCCCGACCATCCAGAATTGCCTGCATATGCACTAACCGGGGATCGGCATTGTGGACTTCAAATACCAGGCGGAGGAACGCTTCGAGATGATTCCAGGCCGAATGCACCCGGCCGTCGGAGCCTCCAACTCCGGACAGCAGGTACGTGAAATTGAGAGGTCGTTGGTCGGAAACGGAACTAGAGACGATGCGCGCGAGTTCCGGATTTTTGAAGAAACTACCGTTATCGATAGATTCTGTTATCTCCAGCGGAAGTTGTGGCGCCAGCCGCAGGTTGGTAATTTGCTGGTGGCCCGTATCGGAATTGCCCTGTACGGGCGGCAACACGTCTTCAAAGCCAGCCCATCGACCTGAAGCGCTTGTTGGAATAGTCAGGTTTGAGTTTCTGATCTCGGCTAGGTGTCCCGCTCTTGCGGCGACAGGAACATAGCGCATCTCAACAGCCTGCGCCCGGACGATCTCTGCGACCCTCTCCATAACGTTTGTCCCGGCGGACGCCGCCGTCAGAGACTCAAGCGACTTCAGTTGGGCTGTGGCTTCGTCAAAGACGGCGTCTTCCGGCAGATTCTCAACGCCCACAGGAAGAAGGGCATGTTTGGCCAATTCTTCCGGATCCCTGTTAGCCGAACGGGGACTGTGCTCGAGCACGGATTCCGCCTGCGTGAGCAAAAGAGAAGAAACGCTTGGAGGAAGGGACTTCCAAGCGTTTTCCTTAAGTGTGCCGAGGCGGTCCCGGCTGTATCCGAGGCCATCAAGCACGATGAGCAGTACACGGCGTTCAAGCAAACAGGACTCCAGGACTTTCCCGATAACTCGGGATAGTTGTGCGTAGTATGTGGTGAACGAAATTCGGATGGGGATGTGCCACGATAACCCGGCATCCTTGCAGGACTGCGATAATTCAGATCCCCGGTACGAGGAATAACTACCTACGCCACGTGACCACCCATAATAACGGCCTTATGGTTGATCAGATTAATGACTTTTGCGACTCGTTGACGAAGTGAGGAGAAGAGATGCCCCGACGCGATCCAAGCGCGTTTACCAGCACTGCTAAACGTCCCGCTGACTTTGACAGTTTCTGGTCTGACACCCTTGCAGATTTAGCCACTGTCTCACCTAATGCGACGTTCAAGAAAGACGAATTGCGGTCTGATGACGCGGTTGATGTGTTTGATGTCAGGTACGACAGTTACGGCGGAACGCGCATCGCCGGTTGGTACGCACGCCCGGTGGGCCGGAATGTACAGATGCCGGGCCTACTGACTGTCCCGGGTTACATTAGCGAACCAAAAGTACCCAAAGATTGGGCACGACTCGGATACGCGGCGTTCAGTGCAGCGCCACGTGGCAAGTTACGATCAAATTCAGATTTCAATCCGGGCTACCCGGGGCTCCTGACACACAACATCACGGACCGAAACAGCTACGCATATCGCGGATTCTACATGGACGCTCTGCGCGCCTTTGACATTCTTGCGGCGCTACCGGAAGTTGACCAACGGCGGGTTGGCGTAACTGGCTCCAGCCAGGGTGGGGCACTGACGCTGCTGATATGTGCTCTGCGCGCGAATTCAGTTGCGGCGGCCGCAGCGGGTGCGCCATACCTCTGCTCGTTCATGGATTCCGCTGCGCGGACCCATTCGTACCCGTACCAGGAGATAAACGAGTATCTGAGGATTAACCCGGAACACGAGTCGGTGGTCCGGGAGGTTCTGAACTATTACGACATTCACCACTTTGCGTCCGCTATCCGGGCTCCTATTGTCGTGAATATAGGACTGCAGGACGACGTGTGTCCGCCTGAAACCGGATTCGCCGTATTCGGACAAATCGGTAGCCCGGACAAAAAGTTATATCCGTACGATAAATGCGGCCACGACGCCGGGGCAAATGCCGGCCACCAGGAAATTCTTGAGGACTTCCTGTCGCTGAAGTTGAAACCCGTCGCGATCACAAATGATGTGCGTAAAATTGTTCCTGAATCGGCTGCCGTGGTGGAAAAGGATCTTTCACAATTCTGGAGTGAAATCGACAGTCAAGTCAGGGGAATCTCTTTTGATGATGTGACCCTTGAGCAGTTGCCGATGCGTTCCACAGAAGGTTCCACGACGTACACCGTGAGCCTTCCGTCCATCGGCGATGGACGGATTTTTGGTTACTTATCTGTCCCGGCTGGTGACGGTCCATTTCCGGGATTACTGGAAGTGCCGGGATACGCGAGCGTCGTGCATATATCGCCGTATGAACGCAGGCAGCGATATACCGTTCTGACTCTTGTACACCGAGGTCAACGGCTGGCCGATGAAAAGTATGCGGCGGAATATCCTGGATTACTTACAGACGGGATAGAGAATAGTTCCACTTACCGGTACAGGGATATCGTCGCCGACGTGCTTACGGGTCTTGAATGGCTCACCGGTCGTCCGGAAGTAGACCCAGGTAATCTCGGGATCGTCGGAAGTGAATCCGGTCTGATAGCGGCTTCGATGCGGTCGGACGCAGTGAAGGCGGTATTAATATCCGGTCCACTGATCCTGCGTGGCGCCAACGGCAGGAATTCATGGCCGGACTACTATCCGCTTGAAGAGTTGAACGACTTCGCCCGATCTCATCCTGATAAATTGGGAAAGGTCTCTGATACGCTCATTTTCTTCGATCCGCTCAATTTCGTTCAGGAATACAGCGGAGAAATGCTGGTGGCGTGCCCCCAAGGGGACCGAGATATAGCTTCGCCCCTTATTTCAAGGCTTGGTGGATCGGGGGAGTTGTATTTAAACACCGGTCGAGGGCAAGTCGATGATTCGTATATGGAATCCTGGTTGGAAGAGCGGCTTACCGAATAACTGCGGGAAACCTTTGCAACTGCGTGTCCTCGGGCAACGAATCGATATCCAACCCTTCCGATAGCAACCAACCCCCGGGTAACTCAAGGGCGTTCGTATATGGTTTGCCCGGATCGTACTCGGCAGCTTCTTCGAGACAATGAACACGCCAGGCGCTCTCCGTTAGACCATTCTCATTAGGACATGGGAGCATGACTGCCGTCCCAGCGACGCCTCCGGCACTATTGAAATAGATGATGTCCAGAGGAATGTAGGTGTTGAACATCCAGAACGGTCCCGAAGCAAGTTCGTTGAACTCGAACAACATCCCGCTACCGTAAGGCACATTCGCCCGGCACATCAGCCCGCGCGTTTGAGAACCGGGTTCATCAGCGACTTCGACGTCGACCATCCGAGTTGTATCGCCACTTACAAGGCCGATCGTAGCTTTCCTGAGCGGCTCTTCGGTCAGATGTTTGGCAATGGATTCACACCCCGGATTGTTCACAAAGCCATCAATCCCGCCACTCGAACAGGCAGTGATGGTTAGTAGAGCGAAAAGAACGATTCGTCTCATTGATGCAACCCGGTGATACATTTGTGCGCCCACCTTTGTATTCCGGTGCACGTTGTGACGCGGCACTGTCCGGGTATTCGACCGTCTGAGCAATCTATTGATGGAGACGACATGGTTGAACTGAAAAAAGTCTTGATCACCGGCGGCGCCGGACTCATAGGTGAAGTCCTACGTGATCATCTCTCGGATCGATACAGCTTATATTCGCTTGATCTTAAAGAGGCGGTAGGAATTCCGTCCTTTATCGGTGATCTCTCGGACATGGAGGCGATCATCCCGGCGTTCGAGGGTCAGCACACCGTCGTCCACCTCGCCGCTGATCGTCGGGCGTACAGTGATTGGCCATCCACGCTCGATAACAACATTATTGCCACCTTCAACGTCTTTGAGGCGGCCAAGCGCGCCGGGGTAAAACGGGTAGTGTTCGCCAGCTCCAACCACTCCCAGGGAGGATTTTATTTAGACGATCCTTGGAAATTGATCACAGAAGGTCGATTTGATGAGCTTGAACCAGGATATCGATTGGTCAATGAAGATGATCGGATTCGGCCCGACGGTTATTACGGTGTTTCAAAGGCGTTTGGTGAAGCACTTGGCAGTTACTACGACGATTATCACGGCCTGAGTTCGATTCACCTCCGCATAGGCTGGGTGATATCGGACGACGACCCTAGTTTCTCGCCATTTGCACTGTCGCTCTGGTTGAGTCATCAGGACACCGCCCAGGCTGTGGCAAAGGCGATCGATGCGCCGGATTCGTTGCGCTACGCGGTCACGTACGTCACATCCAACAACAGGTGGAAGATTTTTTCCATTGATAGAGCTCGTGAGGTTCTGGGATACGAACCCAGAGATGCAGCCGGCAGTGACTGGGAGGACCGGGATCCCCCGCTCCGAGATCAGTAACGGCTTAGTTAGAGAGAATTTCGGCCGGACTTATCCGCCCAGCGACGAATTTCGGCCTCATCGAACTCCAACCCAAGGCCGGGGCCCGTGGGAACAGTGATGTGGCCGTCCACCACATCCAGCGGCGTCTTGAGGATCGGCCGGTCGTCGCGTATGGACACAGGTTCTATGTTGTATTCCTGGGCGTATGGAACATCGTTCCGGGTCGCGATCCAGTGAAGGTGTGCCGCAGTAGAGATGATCGGCTGAGTGTTGTGGACCGTCATAGGAACGCCAAAAGCGTTCGCCACATTCCCGACTTTGATCAATTCCGATATACCGCCGATTTTAACCACGTCCGGCTGCACAATATCCGGCTTTCCATTCATAATTAAATCGCGGATCATCCAACGGTTGTAGGCGTTTTCACCTGATGCAATCGGGATGGTCAGAGCGTCTGCCACCCTAGCCATACCAGCGAGGTCGTGCAGCGCTACCGGCTCCTCAAAATGGAACACGCCGTAATCTTCAAGCTGCTTGCCGATTTCTATCGCGTGATGTACCGAATAAGCGCTGTTTACATCGACAAGGATGTCGAACTGCTCCCCGGTCGCGGCACGCATCTCCTGCACAGATTTCACGGTTTGATCGGCCGGGTGGTCAATAGCTCCCGGCACTGCAGAGTGCATCTTGTACCCGGTGAAACCGCGCTCTTGGAACCCGGCCGCCCGTTTCGCTTCGTCAACCGGAGATAGATCACGAAGGAGTGAACTTGCGTACACCCGGATCTTCTCGCGCCCGGGCCTCATACCACCGAGCAGTTCATAAATCGGGACACCCAGCGCCTTGCCCTTTATGTCCCAAAGTGCAATGTCGATGCCGGAAGCGGCTGTAAGAAGAGCGCCGGGAGGGCCACTTACCGAGCCCGCTTTCAGCATCAAGTCAAAGATCGCCTCCGTCTGAAAGGGATCTTTACCGATCACCAGAGGACGGAACACCGCATCGATCGCCGCACGGGACACCTCGGGTGAACGACGGAAACACTCCCCGTACCCAGTAATTCCTTCATCGGTAGTAACGATTACGAACGGATAATCGCCGTCCAGCACCAAACACTCAACGTCAGTGACCTTCAAACGTAACTCCCTGGGCGAACTGCTTATTCGTCATC